>JARCMA010000277.1 GCA_030248405.1 Microcoleus sp. MP8IB2.171 | reverse complement strand
TAAAAAAGTTAAACACAGAGGTACTGGAATAAAAATGAATGCTCCTGTTTTTAATATCTTAAAGCCTCCCAAGCCTTAAGTAAACCGTATTGAGTTATGACCAACCTTTTAATCGTGACTTCCGAGACTGACATTCATGCGGATATCGTTATCCAAAAATTACAAGAATTACAAAAATCGAAGATTATCGTTAGACAAGAATTGCAAAAATCTAAGATTCAAGCAATTAGATTGAACTCAGAAAGTTTCATTCAAAAAAGTCAGTATTTTTATGAATGGCAAGCTTCTGGCAATCCCAGTCAAAGTTTTTTGTCTTTTGAAGACTCCTTGAAAGAAGTTCAAGATGTTGGCATAATTTGGTGGCGGAAACCAGAAGACTATCAAGTTTTTCCAGAAGTTAATGATGAGTGGGCAATCAAGTATTGTCAACAGGAAACAGAATCTTTAATTTATTCCCTGTCGGGACTCTATCCCAAAGCCAGATGGGTCAATCACTACTACAAAATTAGATTACCATCACATCGAATCAACCAAATCCCAATTGCTCACAAACTAGGAATTACTATCCCTCCAACACTCGTCACCAATTCATACGAAGCGGCTTGCAACTTTGTAACACAACAGGGA
This sequence comes from Microcoleus sp. MP8IB2.171, assembly GCA_030248405.1. Lineage (GTDB taxonomy): Bacteria > Cyanobacteriota > Cyanobacteriia > Cyanobacteriales > Microcoleaceae > Microcoleus. Next base: position 38,928 of record JARCMA010000277.1, on the reverse strand, counting down.
AAGTGCATTGTCAAACCGATGTGCTATTCTGGATTCTTACATGATGGAAAACAGTATTCGTGTTATACTCGCCCCATTGATGTAGAAACACTTGAAACATTTCGAGAGAGCATTCGATTAGCACCTGTTTTCATTCAAAAACGCATTCAAAAGAAAGCAGAATATCGCGTTACGTTAATTGGTAAGCAAAGTTTTGTTTGCCGCATTGATGCCGAACATACCAACGATGCAGACGTGACCTTAGATTGGCGCGTCGCCGAACCAGACAAACTCGTTCACGTTCCCGATCAACTGCCGATAGATTACCTCAACAAACTGCATCAAATGCTTGATGAGTTAGGTTTAAATTTTGGTGCATTCGATATCATTCGCGACGACGACGATACGCTTTATTTTATCGAACTCAATCCCAACGGACAATGGTATTGGATCGAAATTCTCACTAAAATGCCGATGGTTCGCGCAATGGTTGAACTCATCGAAGATTTAGCGCTTCAATATCAACAGGATTGCTGACTTCTATCATGAATTACGCATTTTATTGGGATTGCTTCGTTCCCTCCCGCAAGTTTTGGATATCTTCAACACTCAAACCAGTAGTTTGACTAATGGTTTGATTGTCAAGGACATTGAGAAGTTGTCTGGCAATTTCCAGAGCCTTTTCTCTCATTCCTTGCTGCATTCCTTGCTGCATTCCTTGCTGCATTCCTTGCTGCATTCCTTGCTGCATTCCTTGCACAAGTCCTTCTTCTCTTCCTTCTTCTCTTCCTTGCACAAGTCCTTGCACAAGTCCTTGCACAAGTCCTTCTTCAATACCTTTAAGAAGTACCCCTTGTTGATCCTGAATATACCTCTCGCGACTTTCTAAATCTTTCAACTCTTCGGGGTTCAAGTTAGTTTCATCAGCAATAGCAAAAGCTTGCTGTATTTCCGAGACTGTTTCCATTGTTTGCGGTACCACTTCTAAACTGGGAGCATTTTTCATAAAATAAACCCACTTATCAGTCAAAGTTTCTAACTCATCTATTTTTTTATTGAACTTGGGCAGTTCAATAAAAATCAGTTCAATCTCTGGATCGACATAATCGAACAAACGCTGTTTCTCTTTAAAGACAAAGTGAGAAATTACTTCACGGTCATTATCAAACATTTCAAAATCAGTAATTGTCAAAGCAATTACTGGTTTCAATCTAAAGTAACCATCCCCACGAGCTAGTTGAGTTGAGTAAGTTTTCGCAGCATTGTAAATCACCCGCTTCGCAAAAGATGCCACATTTAAAACCTGCATCTCGATAATTACAGTTTGACCTAGTGCCAGCTTTGCTTTGACATCCAGGTAAGAATCTTTCAGATAGGAGACTCTTGATGGTAAATACGGATCGATGATTTCTAAGTCGGTGATGGTGGGATTGCCATCATAAATCATCGCATTGAGAAAGCTGATTAAGATTGGTTTGCTTTCATTGCCACCGAATATTTTTTTGAAGGCAAAGTCGGTTTTGGGATTAATGAATTTCATGGTTAGTTTTCACTCTCTTTTAGGGCTTTAACGACTCAATCTATCTGCCAATGACAATCAAAACATTTAAATACTTGCTTGGTGCTGCGGGTATAGCCATATTTTACTATATTGCGATCGCCCTACAGAGAACAATTCACAAGCTTAACATTGAAATGGGACGATCGCCCTTTCGATCGCATCAGTAACCAGAAGGATCGCCCCAACTCAACCCAAAGTCTAACGAACTACAGCCACCTCCTCAACTTCCGCCTCAGAATGCTCCACCCGGAACACATTTGCGCTGAGATTAGCAACAATTTGTTTCCCCTGCTGCGTCAGTTCCAAATAGCCGATCGCATCCTTCACATATCGATAAACCACATTCCAATAAAACTTCGGATAACCATCCCGCAACTCCCCCGGGTTCTGATAGCCCAAAACCAGATTTTGCCCAGTCTCCTCAAACTCATAAAACAGCGCCGCAATCTTTTGCAAATATCGTGGATCACTCAACTGACCAATTAAATCAGCAGCGCGAACTAAACCTGGATAATTGACAGTATCTTGATAATCTTCATCTGCAGGAACTGGGAAACGAGTCAGCTCAATATTACGCTTAACCAGCTCAGCATCAATCAGTTTGTGACCGCCAAAACGCTCGTCAATAAACATTTTTCCACGATCGACATGATAAGGCATCAAACTAGCATCCGTTGCCCCCAGAGGCAGCGTTAATTTCAGGTCGCCTATTCCCGTCGCATACAGTCCCAAATCTGTTCTATCTTGCCTGCAAACACCTTTAACATACCCGATATCGTGACATAGCAAAGCAATGTGGAAGTGTAGCCAATCTTCGCAGGAAACACCCCCTTCGCGGATGTGCTTCCCACCCAGAATTGCTTGTCCCACCAAGGTTACTAAAATAGTGTGTTCGACATTATGGTAAAGAGCATCGCTATTAGCAATATTTTCTAAAGCCATACTCGCCACCCAAGCAATAATCTCGCCATAGTCAGATTTAAACCCGCCGTAAGTGTGGCAGTAGCCTTCAATCAGGCGATTGACAAAAGCCTTAATCAGCAGTTCAGTTGCGTTAAACATATTCACTTCCCTGATCCCACGTAGATTATTAAATTATTTTTATAGTGATTGTTTTTGCTGCTACCGTTTGATGTATTTTTGGCTTAAGCGCCACGATGGATACCCACTCCTATCGAGAGGCATCCATTGATATTATCAACAATTATGGCTTAAATTATGGCTCTCGCAACTACCAGAGCGCAGACCCCATAAATAATTGATATCAATGGGCGATCGAGGTATGACACCCCTCAATCAGCAGTACGGCGTTACATCTTCCCCCTATACGTCAGCCAAATACGAGAGCAATCGAAAACGCAACCCCACTAATTCCTCATACACAGGATTAAGCTTGCATATAGGCGGTATGTAGAAAAGATGGTGTCCCAATAACTAGATATCTCTCTCACAATGATACCCGCAGGGTATAAGTTGGCACACCACTGAGTTACTGGTGGCTCTCCTACTGCAATGCTATCGAGCCACTGTCGCACTGGTTGCACGAGGCGATCGCGAAAAGTTAAGTCTTGGCACTGATTTTCCGGGAAAATACTTGTAGTCAAGTTCATGATTGATCTCAGTAATCATTACTAACAAAAACTTATGCATCACCCGACTTAATCCTCAACGAAACCCGCTGTTGCTCCGGTGACGTGAATAAGTTTTATCGGTGACACTCGCCACCCCCAAATGTGATGCGAAGAGCTAGCATTTGTGATTTAAAATTCGCAAAAGTGTGAGACAGATCACCCCCGCTCTTCCCTACAGAATGTATATTTAGATAGATGGCAATAAAATAAGACAGAATAACTTGCAGCCCTCCCTCGCAGCTCCCCTCTCCCATCATCTGCGATCTACTGCTCTGTATACTTACTAATATAAGGTTTCAGGCAATGATTAAACAAAAACATAAATATGCCGACCTTGCTCAACTCCCCCACACAGATACCGTGCTCCAAAAACTCCCTGTAGAAGTTAAAGATTGGGCTCAAAGCTTGCCTTGGAACCAACGGCGCTATGTCTTGTCCCTCTGCTACATATTGTGCGCCTCTACTCCCGACTTGCAAGCCGAATTTTTAGATAATTATACAGCCGACGGTTTAGTTTCAAAAATGTTTGAAGATGTAGATACTCTACACCGAGTCAAAGAGTATTTAATCAGATTCCGAGTCAAAAAACAATTAAACGAATCAGATTTAAGAAGCTACATCAAACAATTTTATATCCACTCAGCTCAACAATCGCGCCGAGAAACAGACCAATATTTAGAATCTGCACTCCGCTTCGTCTTGAGTACAGAAGAACGCAATAATGTTTTTAACTACATTTTGGGCTTTGAATTTATTAAAATTGTGTTTCAAATGAGCTGGTTGCAACACGAAAGATTAGCGAGACTGCAAAAAAATCAGTCCCAGTTTATTGAAACCTATATCAAGCCGATTCAACACGCACATAGAATTAATGGCATAATTCTACCGAAAGACGAGAGAATCTTTTTTGCCAGACGCACCTATTACGTTCAACTACCTAACATTTCCTACAGAAGGCTCATTGAGTTAGTCATGGCAACTTTTACTACAGAAATGGTGAGTAATTGCGGATTTTCTATCAGCCGCCACTCTCAAGCTCTGCGTTTTGACTGCGATTACATTTATGATCCAGAACCAGAAGAAGAAAGATTTCCTACTGACTTGCAATTTATTCATTGACTTTAGGTAGTAATTTGTACCATACGTTGCTTTTTTCTCTTTACTTTTAGTTTCGCGTTGGGTACAGGAGAGTTTTTGAAACATGGGACTTGTAGTCGGTAAGTTAAAACCGAATTTTTCAGCCGGATTTGATATAAAATAGGATGGCTGTATCAATTAACCTTCCGCTTGCATTTCTTCAATGTCAAACCAGCTAACTATCACTCCCGCTAGCGGAATCGCCAGAAATATACCTAAAAGTCCTGCTGCTCTCGCGCCTACTAACAGTGCAAAAAATACCACTACCGGATTGAGGTTAAGCGAATTTTGCATCAGTCTCGGATGAATAAAGTTGTCTTGAATTTGCTGCAAAACAATGCAAGCTGCCAATACTTTCAAAGCCAGCCACACACTTTGAGACAATACAATAAAACAAACTAAGCTAATTCCCAGCGTCGCTCCTATCCCCGGAACTAAATCAAACAATCCGATAATAAATGCTAAAATTAAAGGAAATTTCACGCCTAACAACAGGAAAACTACAAAGCTTGCTGTTGTCAAAAATAACATTAACAAAATTTGTGCCTGAAAAAATCCTAAAAAGTTTCGCTCTATTGTTACACTTAAACGCCTGTGGAGGTGTCGAGGTATAAATTTGAGAACTAACAGCCACAGCCTCTCTCCATCAAGTAACATGAAAGAAGCCACCACCATAATTAATATTAAATTCAATAAATTGGTTAAAAATACTTGTAAAAAAGCAATACTCGACACAACTCCAGCCAAAGCTTGATTTCGCAGTTGTTCCTCAATAACTTGCAGGTTGACTTGCAGGTTTCTCGCCCGCAGGAATGCTTCGATGCGGTCCGACAGAGGCGCCAGAGCATTCAAAAATTCAGTCATGCTGTCAATTAATTGCTGTCCTTGAGATAAAAGAGTGACGCCTACGGTGACGGTGAGACCGCCAAAAACTAAAATGGTGAACAAGACAACCAAGGCGACAGCTAAGCTTCTCGGTAACAATCGCTGGAGAGTTCGCACCGGATAGTTGAGCAAAAAAGCCACGAGTGCAGCAATCGTGAAAACCGCGACTGCGGTTTCAAAGTAAGCTAAAAGTTGCAGTCCAGCCCAACCTGAAGCAAATAAAAGCAAAAACCGGACTAAGGCTAAATTGCTTACCATATTCCAAAAATTGGGAGGGGTTCTTTCTTGCTCTTTCACAGGAGTTCTCACGAGTTAATAATAGCTCAAAAATATTGCAGAGTCCTCTTTTAGAATCGCACCCAAGATATATCTGCGGCTATCCTTCTCAAGGCAGAAAACAGATGTCGAACTGAGGCAGGAGTGGGTTCTCTTCACCATAAGTTCGATCGCCCCGAATGCCGAATCAAACACAAACTCGATCAAACAAACAGCCTTTGGCACCCGAAAACCGCCTCGGAAACTCTTTGCGCTGCCAGCATTTGCCCCTTGCACGGCTGCAACTAACACACAAACGATCGAACTTGTTGGCGCCGAAACACCCGGTTTCAGTGCCAGCCGCCCAAAATTTCAACTCTGCCCTGTGGCAGATAGTACGAACCGGTCAATTTTTGGGATACTAGAAACTAGCACTCAACTTAGCTGAGGAACAAACGTGCTGCTATCAAAAGGCTTTGAAGTAGAAATGTATACCGGCACGCCCGAAGGCGAGGTTGTCGGTCTCTCCGATCGCATAGTTGCCGATCTAGAGGGATTTGTCCGGGAGCCTGATAGCCGCAATGTGGAGTACACGACGGCCCCGCTGTGCAGCTACGATCGCCTGTTGTGTGCCTTAGTCAAGCCACGAGTCCGGCTGCGCGAGTATTTAAAACAATTGGGCGACTATACCTTGCTGCCGGGAAGTACCCTGTCTCTCGGAGGGAGCGATCGATTTTACCGATCCGATCCCAACAACCCCTACCACACCTACATCGAGCAAACCTACGGCACCAAAGTCGTCACCGCCAGCATTCACATCAACATCGGCATCTCCCAACCAGAAATGCTGATGCGCGCCATCCGCCTCGCCCGCGTAGAAGCACCGCTTTACCTTGCCATGAGCGCCTCTTCTCCCTTCCTCGACGGCGAAGTCACCGGCTATCATTCCACTCGGTGGGGTTTGTTTCCCAAAACTCCCGCCATCGTCCCCCTGTTTGAAAGTCACAAGCATTACATCCAGTGGACTGAAGAACAGTTAGAACTCGGCACCATGCAAAATGTCCGCCATTTGTGGTCTGCTGTGCGCCCAAATGGCGATCGTCGTCCCTACTGTCTCAACCGCCTCGAACTGAGAATTTGCGACCTCGAAGTCAATCCTCTGGCTTTGTTGGCCATCACTGCCTTACTAGAAGCTCGCATTTGGCAGATGATGGAAGACCCCAGCTTAGACCCCTTAGAACTCAGCACCTTGCCCGCAGCCACCCGCAACCAAGACTTAGTTGCCCTCACAGATGCCAACGAAATTGCTGCATCGCGGCAAAGTTTGGATGCTGAACTTACCCACTGGCAAGATGGCAGAAAGATTTTGGCGCGAGATTGGATTGAGGAAATTTACCAGGAAGTCTGGCCTTTTGCCAAAAAACGCGGCTTTAGTTGCTTTCTCTCGCCGCTCAAAAAAATTCTCCGGGAAGGCAACACCGCCCAGCAGTGGTTGAAACTTCACGATCGCGGTTTGGACACCCGCAGTATTATTCTCCAAGGGATTGATGGCATGGCTCACCAAGAATTCGAGCTCGAAGACAACTTGTGCGCCCAGTTAGTTGCTTGAAAGGGGGCAATCAAAAACAAATCAGAATATTTAATCAATGGGAGGACGGATACCATATAACTAAAAGCTATGAATTTTCTATACCTTTGGGTAGATTTCTACATTTCCCAATGGCTGTAAATTCGCGCTTTCAGTTATACTGGTTCCCCCAAAAAAATGTAACGGTAAGCAAGCTCCAAACCCTTGTGTAATCAATTATCCCCAATCTCAAATCTCAAATCTCAAATCTCAAATTGTATTAGCTTCATGCCCCAACTTGTCTTGATTCACCCGCAAATCCCCCCGAATACTGGCAATATCGCCCGCACTTGCGCTGCCACAGGCACGGAACTCCATTTAGTCGGCCCGCTGGGGTTTGAAATTAGCGATCGCTACCTGAAACGGGCCGGCTTAGATTATTGGCCCTACGTCAATCTCCACTGCCACGAAGACTTAGCGGCTTTTCTGGCTTGTCGGCAGGAGCGCGGAGGGCGATCGATCGGATTCAGCACTGGCGGGCGATGCAGTTACACCCAATTCCAATTTCAGCCCAGCGACTGGCTGATGTTTGGCTCGGAAACTGTCGGCATTCCTCAATTCGTCTTGGATGCCTGCGACGCCACAGTTTTTATTCCGATGAGCCAGCCGGGAGTCAGGAGTTTGAACCTCTCCGTCAGCGCTGCTGTGGGTTTATTTGAGGCTAAACGACAGTTGGGCGAGCTGGGATAAATCATTATCAACACATAAATATATAGATATTTAATAGCTGCCGGAGGTTGCCAAATCTCATTTTTAATATAAGAAATTTGTATCAAAGCAGTGAAAATATAGATAGCCGAGATTAATATATTTTATTCATTCAAAAACAGATTGTTATCAGCAACACCAAATTACTCGCAAGATGATTCAGCAACAAAAACCGAGGATTTTAGCGATTTAGGGCGTCAGCGAGCACCAGCTTGGGTTAGAACACTATATCTAGTAAATATACGGTTGTAGGGTGTCCGGAAATTAGCATACAGTCGGATAATAGGTAAGAGTTCAGAGCCTTAACGGAACGAAGATTTTATGTATTCGTTCCAGCTATTGCGGTGTAAGGCTTGTGGGGTTAATTGCAGCAGGTTTGACCGAGAATTTTAAAATTTCTGACGGTTTGAGCTTGTCTAAATTAAAAAAGCAAGGTAATCTGGCCTAAGCATGATAGCTGTCAACAATCAGAATATTTTTGCTTGTTGATAACTCAGCGTCATGCGATCCCCTTGAGTGTTTCCAAGGACAGTTAGCGCTTCTCAGTAGGAGGTCGTTTTTTTGAAACGAACATATCCCCAAATTAAGCCTGTTCAGGCTAGTGAAATCGACAGAGACGGTTCTGCGGAACCGTCCAAACAGACAACGCTCAGCACAGGCAGAGTTCGCTCTCTCGCCACGATCGGGCTGGCAATATCGGTAGGTGCTTCTGGCATCCTGCTACCGAGAAATGGAGACAGCGCTCGCGCGTCTGAACTCGCACCGACATCAGAATCCACCGCTGAAGTACAGCCAGTATCGGCCAACGGGTCCGCTACATCGGCACAAGTTGACGGTTCCAGGGCCGAACAGCCCGGATCACCTTATGAACCCGCGACGGTTAAGGTGCAGGAGGGGCAAAGCCTTTGGGAGCTTTCTCGGGATTATGAAGTTGAACCGTTGGCACTAGCAACTGCCAACGACATCAAACCCGATACCATACTCCAAGTTGGCCAACAGCTCAGAATTCCGACTGCGACGGAAGCCACACCACAACAGAACGCCGGCTATAGCACATCGGCTTCGCTAGATCGCGCAGCGACGGTCAATCCCGAACAAGAGTTAAATCTGACTGGCTCCGAGCCATTGGATAGTGCAGCCATGACAGCGCTGCCATCAACCGCAGCGACCCCGCTGGTCACGGCGGTACCGGAACAGAGTTTGATCGAAATCCCGAATGCAGACGGGGCGATCGACAGTTTGAAAAAACAGGAAAACCGCACCACAGAATCGGGTCGAACTATGTTCGGGTCGGAGGGGGGAGCAAATTTATCTACACCTGCGGCATTTTTGCCCGAGTCAGCACCGACGCTGACCTCCCCCGGATATGCAACTGGGACAACTATTCCTGACCTCGATGCCACACCTGTAATTCCCAATTCCGGGGAAGGTCAAGCAGCATCGCCCGATGATCGAGCATTCGAGTCAATTGAACAGTCTTTGGCAACACCCAGTTTGCCCTCGGCTGTGCTAGTCCCCCCTGCGGGAAGTACCGCCCGGCCGGCTGAGGTTCTCTACAGCGTGCGTCCGGGAGATACGGTAGATGCGATCGCCAAAGGTCATGGGGTATCGCCCACAGATCTGATCTCCGTCAACAAGCTCGGCAACCCCAACTTGCTGAATGTAAATCAACGGCTGAAAATTCCCCAAGTTGGGTCAAATAATCTAGCGGTGCAGGCGGCAGCCTCTTATTCTGCCTCCAACTCTACATCTGTCTGGGCGGCGAGTTCGGTTCCCGCATCTTTGAACCCCAGTTCGTCTACCCCGGAAATAGCCGGTGCTGGCGTTGCAGCACCCGCGCCCACAGTGCCAATTGTGTCTCCCCTGGCGAACCTGGAAGGTCTGAACAATATTTCAGCGCCGATGGTTCCCCAAATTAACAGCATTCCGCTGACTCAAGTTTCCCAAACCATTAGCGATCCACGGAAGCTGGATCTTCAAGGCGAACCAACATTTACAGGTGCAGTTGACACCAGTGCCCTGCCTGGGCCAGCCAGTGCAACTGCTACGGCCATCGCTACGGGAGAATACCCGCAGCCGATCAGCTTCGTGCCAAATACTAGCGCTCAGGGTTCAAATGCCAATCCAACTAGCGCTTTACCAGAGTCGAATTCGGAGTATCTCCCCACTGCAGAAGCTCTCAACCCTTATTCCGAACGTTTGAGGGCAGAAGTTGTCAGGCTGCGAGAGGAATATCGTGCCTCGCGCAATTCGATCGGCGCCAATGCGGTGTCCCTGGCTCCAACGGACGGGTCCTCGGTCAACCCGTCTGAGGATATGCCAAGTGTCAATCCATATCTCTACACCCCCGACTATACTGAGGCGGTGCAGAATGAAATCAGCAGACCGCCATCGAGAGCCTGGTCTGAGCAGGTTCAGAAGCAGCAGCAAGAGCGTTTAGACCCCTCTCGCGCAGCGGAACTGCAACCGATCAACCTGACGCCGACCTCTGCTGGGCAGCGGCCTGTGGTAGCAACTGCTCCTTTGGGAGCCGACGGTTACGATCCCCTAAGCAACCCGTCTTTGGGACGTATGGTTTCTCCAGAACTGCCTCCGCTTTCGAGCCCTGATACTTATCTGCCTAACGGCAAACAACAGTCGGCTAACCGGTTTATTTGGCCGTCTAAGGGCGTTCTTACTTCTGGCTACGGCTGGCGGTGGGGACGGATGCACAAAGGAATTGATATAGCAGGGCCGATCGGCACGCCAATTGTGGCAGCCTCAGACGGGGTGGTGACCTATGCACAGTGGAACGACGGCGGCTACGGGTATCTGGTGGAAATTACCCATCCCGACGGCACTGAGACTGTCTATGCCCACAACAGCCGAATTTTGGTGCAAAAAGGTCAGAGAGTCGATCAAGGGGAACAGATTTCAGAAATGGGCAGCACTGGCTTCAGTACCGGGCCGCACTTGCACTTTGAAATTCATCCCGCCGGACAGGGTGCTATCAACCCAATGGCTTTCCTGCCCGACGATGCGTCCAGCGCTTCTCGGTAACGACTGGTCAGAAGTTATGGGTTTTGAATGATTACCAAAACTCATAACTTTTACTGGAAGTCATTAGAAATAGTGTTGCTTGAAAACAAGACATAGCTAGCCCTACCGTGCTATGATAGTAAATCGTGAAGTAGATTTGGCTCAGTGGCGCAGTGGTTAGCGCAGGGGACTCATAAGCCCAAGGTCGCAGGTTCAAATCCCGCCTGAGCCATGATTTAATCAAAAAAACCGCGCTCTCAATATTGAGAGCGTGTTTTTTTGATTTCTCAAGAAGATACTTGTAGTCGTTATGAGTATGATATATTTGTAACAGTTCGTAAAAAAGGAAACAAAATCTATGACCAGTGAATGCCTCCGGGTTGGTCAAGCTGCACCCGATTTCGCAGCAACAGCCGTAGTGGATCAGGAATTCAAGACAGTTAAACTGTCAGACTATAAAGGCAAAAAGTATGTAGTCCTGTTCTTCTACCCCTTGGACTTCACCTTTGTGTGCCCGACTGAGATTACAGCATTTAGCGATCGCTTCGAGGACTTCAAGAAAATCGATACCGAAATCCTCGGCGTATCCGTTGACAGTGAATTCTCTCACCTCGCTTGGATACAAACAGACCGCAAATTAGGCGGTGTCGGCGACCTCAACTATCCCTTAGTGGCTGACCTCAAAAAAACAATTAGTTCTGACTACAACGTCCTCGACCCAGAAGCAGGCATTGCCCTCAGAGGTCTGTTCATCATCGACAAAGAAGGCATCATCCAACACTCTACTATCAACAATCTTGCCTTCGGCCGCAACGTGGACGAAACTCTCCGCACTCTGCAAGCTATCCAACACGTCCAGTCTCACCCCGATGAAGTTTGTCCCGCCGGCTGGCAGCCCGGTGACAAGACTATGACTCCCGATCCGGTCAAGTCTAAGGTATTCTTTGCTGCAGTTTAAGCACATTATATTTGTAGGGACACGGCGCTGCCGTGTCCGTACCCACAGGGGCATTCATTGAACCGGATTTTTAATTACCAATTAAGCAAGCTGCTACGCATCTAAATTGAATAAAGAGACGGGCAGGATGCCCGTTCCACAAGAATTGTAGAAGAATTGACTGTCAAATTAGATGCACAGCAGCTTAGCAATTAGCAATTACCCAATTAGGAAATATGCTGACTTCTACTAATTTTAGCGGCTTGTTAAATCAGCGGTTTTTCCAAAATTTATTGCCTGTTCCGGCGACTAATGTTCTGAACATGGGACAGAGGACGCCAGATTTTGAATTGCCGGATATTAATAATGGCAAATTGGTGCGGCTGTCGAATTATCGGGGCGATAAGCCGGTAGTTCTGGCTTTTACGAGGATTTTTACTGAAAAGCAATATTGCCCTTTCTGTTTTCCTCACATTAAAGCTTTGAATGAAAACTGGGAAAAATTTGCCGATCGCAATATAGAATTATTGATGGTTGCCAGTACCGACGATCGCCAAAGCCAAATGGTGGTTAGAGATTTAGGCTTAAAAATGCCTCTGCTGTCCGATCCAGGCTGTCAAGTTTTTCGGGCTTATCAAGTCGGTCAGGCTTTAGGTGCTCCTTTGCCTGCTCAGTTTGTTTTGGATGCAGAGGGAAAACTCCTCTTCAAACATTTGTTTTCTTTCATAGACCACAATGCTAGTGTGGACACTTTGTTGAAATATGTCGATCGGTAAGGACACCGCTGCTGTGTCCTAATTTGGAGTTTTTAGCCGCTGATGCACGCTGGTGTAGGCCCATCAGCGGGATTTTTTCATCAATTGACACTGGCTGCTACAGCTCTTTAGTCATAAATACTTACTGTGCCAATTTCGATGGCGGAATGTTGCCATGTTCGATCGACATTAATCTAGACTATAGCTGGAATGTAGCTAGTACCAGTTTAAGCCGATGTCGTCTCCTAAAGGTCGATCGAGCAAAATTGAATTGAGCGTCTTAGCGTCGCATCCTGAGTTGTTGACAGGTTTAGATGCGTGGCTGCGGCTAGGTTTGCTTTCCCCCGCTGAGGTTGAGGAATTGTGTCGGCAGTATTTAGTCTGCCCACTCAGAGATCCCGCTGTAGACCTTTCTGAAATTGACGGCCCGCGAGCTCCTAGGAACGAGCCAAAAGTACCTGTCTTATCAACGCCTCAAGCATTACCTAGCAGCAGAGAAAGCGTTGCTACGCCCACAGAAACTACTCAAACCCCTAATTTTATCGCTCAAATTTTGCACTCGCTAATGGCAGAAATTAGCGTGGTGTGGCTGTTGTTTTTAGGAGTGTTCATGGTAGTTGTCTCCTCAGGAGTCTTAGCTGCCAGTCAGTGGGAAAGATTTCCGGCCGCCGGACAATATGGAGTATTGTTAGCTTATACTTTAACTTTTTGGGCGATTAGCAGTTGGGCAAACAGACAGCATAATTTGCACTTGACTGCTCAAACTTTGCAAGAAGTGACGCTATTGCTAGTGCCGATCAATTTTTGGGCGATGGATACTTTTGGATTGTGGCGGTATCCTTGGGATTGGGCGGTAGCAATCGCAGCGGCACTTATTTTGACTTGGATAACTGCCAGGATTATCAAAGATCAATATCAAAGCTTTTCAGGAAAAAACATCACTCGCTCGATCGCCCTAAATCACTTGGGATTGAGTTATTTGCACTGGGGTTGGGCATTTGGAAGCTTTTCCCTGGCTGCGGTTTATTTGGGTACAGTGGGAACTGCTGCTGCTACAGTTTATCAAGTTCAGCAACAACGATTGCAATTTATCCAACGTGGGGGAACTACTGAAACATTCCCCGCTGCTTTCAGTTTGAGCAGAGATTTTCTGACTTACAAAAAAGCGGCTTTAGTAGCTTATTCGTTAGGAATTTTACTGGGTAGAGCGATATTTGTCAAGGATGTAAATATCGCTGAAATGGGTTTAGCTTTGGCGATTTGTGGCGTGCTTTTAGCATGGCTAGATTGGCAGCACCCCCTCGCATCTGGGACTCTTGAAAACAATATATCCGACCAGCCAAATCCCAGCAACTTTTTTAACTGGCAATTAGGGGGAATGGGTTTGGTGGGTTTGGGATGGCTGGTTTGTTTTCGCGAAATTCCGCTACAGGCGATCGCAGTTAGCGGATTGGCTGTTTGGTTTTTTTATAACCGTTTAGTGCGGTTTTGGCAAGAGTTTGATTTGCTAATGCTTGAGGCGGTGGGACTTCAGAGTATTTGGCTGTTTTGGCGAGTGCTTCCTTTAGGGATTAAAACACAATTTGTGGCATTTTTAACTCAGCTTACAAACTCTCAGCAAACTCCTTGGGCTTTTTGGGGTGTTCTGCTGTTGCCTTATTTAATTTTAATGGTAAGTGTGGCCCAATGGCTCTACCGCAAGCGAAAGTTTCAACTTGCCCGTTTTGGCGAAAACCTTGCTCTCGCTTTGGGGATTGTTTTAACTGTTATTAGTTTAGTCAATCCGTTTTGGCGATCGCTCAATTTATTCGTCTCTACTTTAACTTTAGGTTGGATCACTTGGAAATACGTAAGTGCCGAGAATTCCCGGCGAGTTGCGATGCAGGCTTCTGCTGTTGAACAACAGGGAAATCCCGCTATTTTGGTTCCCCTAACTCACATTATTGGTTTATGCGCGATCGCTTCGGCAATTGACTTATTTTTCCCCAACCAGACACCCAATATTTGGTCAGCAATATTATTAATATTCATGGCGAGTGAATGGGTATTTTATGTCTGGATTAAAGCGGAAAATTACCGAGAAAATTCTGCATTTTTCCGCTGGCATCCTGCATGGTTTCAAAGTTCCTGGTATCTGGGCTTAGTATTAGCAGTATTCAGCTTTATATTGTTGCAAAATTATTTAATTGCGGGTACTGCCACTCATCGCCCTCAGTGGAGTTTGCTCTGGCTGGCGACTCCTTTGGCTTTGACTGCTGTTGCTAAATATACTGAGGTTCCTCACAAACAAGTTGCCAGTACCTTTAGTGCGATCGCCTTAATATTCGCACAATTTCTAATTTTTACTTTTCCGGGATATCGGTTAATTGGTTTTGGCTTTGCAGCCGTATTAATGTTGGTCAATACTTACTATTTAGTAGAGCTACCAGCGGCTGTGATTGCAGTGGGGTTTGGCTTGAGTTTCGTAGCTGCGGCGATCGATCAATTAGGTTTTGTGTCGGGTTGGGATTGGGCAATTGCCGGGGCGATCGCTGTTTTGTCTCTGTGGTTGCTTCGCAGCATGATTGTTCGTTTTTCCAGCCGTTTGCCTGAGTCTTCTCAATTAGCAGAAATTTACGATCGAGCTTTAGATGCTTGGGCCATCTTACTGGCAGGCTTGCTGTTAACAACAATTACTTTTTATTCCTTTGAATTCTACGCAGGCAGTACCTTGAGTTCCCCGGCTTCTGCTGAAGTTTTGGCTGCTATTTTGGTGATAATGGCTGCGATTATTTTCCGAAGTTTACGCCAACTTTCCCCTCGGGCAATTTATGCCTTGGCTTGGAGTTTGGAGTTGTTGACAGCAGTCGGTTTGAGTTTTGTCGATCGCACTACGATTAATTTGGCAGTTGCTAATATCGCTCTCGGGTTGTCTACGCAATTATTGGGCGATGTGTGGCGGCGCCGCCACCCCGATCCAACAATTTTACCTAGCATTCATTTTATACCTTTGGTTTACGGGGTATTGGGTTTAACTTTCCGATCGCACACTTTTGCGAATTGGACGGGTTTAACTGTGTTGGGTGCGTCTTTAATTGCGATCGGCATTGGTAGGCGGGAGCAAGAATTCAAACCTTTGGTTTATTTGGGATTAATTGGCGCGTCCGCTGCTGCTTACGAATCGCTACTATATCAACTTTTTCAAACACCAGGAGGAGCTTTTAGCGACGGCTTAATTGTCCTGGCCACTCTCGGCACAACTTTAACATATATCTATCGCATTTTATCTCCTTGGCTCAGCAATTATTTACATTTAACTAATGCAGAGTTAAAAATATTTGCTCACCTGCACTGGGTTTTGAGCAGTTTGCTGCTGATTTGGGCTTCTGCCGATGATATTAAGTCCGGCCTAAGTTTAGGATTAGTCACTGGTGCTTTATTAGTTCAATACGCTTTCTTGCAAGGGCGAAATAATCTCGATCGCCAATGGGCAGAAATTTGGATTTACTTGGGATGGCTAGAAGCCTTTGGCATCCGGCTTTACTGGATCAATACACCTTTAGTTAAGTATATTTCCGGGCCGCTGGGGCCTTGGAAAGTTGCCCTCGCTTCTCTATTAGCCTATTTCATTTACATTTTGCCTTGGGACAACTGGGGTTGGTCAAAAAAACCTTGGCAGGTAATTGCTTCGCTGATTCCAATAGTTACTATTTTGGAAAGTCCGGCTAAGTTTTATCCGATTAGCTTGCTGATAGCTGCCGCCTTCTATGTTTTCCTAGCTTGGGAAAGGCAGGAAGTCCGTTTTACCTATGTAAGTTTGGTGATAATTGACTGGATAATGCTGCGGTGGTTCTGGCAAATAGGATTGACTCAGCCGGAGTTTTATGTTACTCCTTTAGGACTTTCTTTACTTTACATTACTCAGTTCGATAGCACTCTCAAATTACCAGTACAAAAACCGCTGCGCCACACTCTGCGAATGCTTGCAACTGCGCTGATTTGCGGGATACCTCTTTTGACTCAGCAAAGCCACGGTTTAGTTGCCGCAGCTTTTAGTTTAGTGGCGATTGCAGCGGGTTTGGCGCGGCGAGTTCGGGCGTTTTTGTTTGTGGGAACGGCTGTATTTTTAATCAATGTTTTCTATCAGTTGGTGGTTCTAATCTTCGATTATCCGCTGATTAAATGGGCGATTGGTCTGGCTTTTGGGATTGCGTTTATCTGGATTGCTGCTACTTTTGAAACGCGGCGCGATCGCATTTCTGCTTTGGTGCAGCATTGGGTTGTGCAATTACAATCCTGGGATTAGATTCATCGATTGTAAGGTGGCCAATATCGGCTCTACTGAAGCACTACTGTTCGATGTAGTATAATCACATTATTAAACCTGCGGTCGCAGACAAAAACTTTAATATTCCCGGACGAACCAATGAGCACAACTCAGTTAATCAAACGGTTATTTACAGTAAAAGAATATCATCATATGATTGAAGCTGGCATCTTGACAAAAGATGATAAAGTTGAATTAATTCGAGGAGAAATTGTTCAAATGGCCGCCGTCGGTAGAAGGCATACATCTCATGTCAAGCGTCTGACAGAGTTATTCTATATCCGCTTATTATCGAGAGTAACCATTGGAGTTCAAGATCCGGTAGAATTGGACGATCACTCCGAACCCGAACCGGATATTTCCTTGCTGCGGCGGCGCGATGATTTTTACGAATCGGGACATCCTCAGTCTGAGGATATTTTACTAATTGTGGAAGTAGCGGATGCAACCGCTGAAACTGACAGAAATATCAAAATTCCTCTTTATGCCGAAGACAATATTGTAGAAGTTTGGCTGGTAGATATTAACGAGCAATGTGTAGTAGTTTATCGCGAACCTTCTCCCTCGGGATACCAAAATATTCAAAGATTCCAGCGAGGTCAGACTTTATCGATTCTAGCTTTTCCAGATATAGAAATTGCGGTAGATAATGTGTTGGGATAAAAGAGCCAGAACTCATACCATTTGAGATTTGAGATTTGAGATTTAAGAATTAGGAATGATATCAAATCTGTTAGCATGGGAATTATTCATATATCTTTTCTCGACAAGCGCGTGAATCAGCGTCAATCCATTGTCATCTGCGGTTAATACATTCTTTTTTTTAACCGCAGATGAGGGCAGATAAACACAGATTAACGCAGATTAATTAGATCAATTCCGGTTGCAGTGTCCGTGATTGTTGACCCTTCGGCTTCGCTCATGGCATCGCTGTTGACTGAATTTTACGCCCGACGATGCTACCGGATTTCATATTATATAAGGATTTGGTGCTTGCCTAAAGTTGCTTTTTTTTGACTGGTATTTTTTAATTAAAAACCCGGTTTCTCAGAGAAACCGGGTTTTTAATCAACAGTATTTATCCGTTTGTAGAGTGCATTAATGGCTTAATGCGAATTCCGGCAATTTCGGTTCAGATTCGCCACC
Source organism: Microcoleus sp. MP8IB2.171 (assembly GCA_030248405.1). GTDB lineage: Bacteria > Cyanobacteriota > Cyanobacteriia > Cyanobacteriales > Microcoleaceae > Microcoleus. The sequence goes on along the minus strand of JARCMA010000277.1, from coordinate 20,983 downwards.
CGGCAATACCTTAACCTGACCGTTTTCGTCCACATCTACGATCGCACTTTGGCCTTCTTTCAGCTTCCCAGACAGCATTTCCTCAGCCAGTACATCTTCCAACAACCGCATGATAGCGCGGCGCAAAGGTCGAGCACCATAGCTAGGATTGTAGCCTTCTGTAACTAACAAGTCCTTGAACTTGTCTGTCACCGACAAAGTAATACCCTGTTCGGTTAAGCGGCCGAAGACTTGCTGCAACAGGATATCTGCAATCTGCTTGACTTCTTCCTTATTCAACTGGCGGAAGACGATAATTTCATCCAAGCGGTTGATAAATTCGGGACGGAAGAACTGTTTCAATTCTTCGTTTACCAAGTTGCGAACGCGGCTGTACTGCGCGTCTGCGGCACCTTCAGCAAACTCGAAACCAAGCCCGCCGCCACCTTTTTCAATTACTCGCGAACCGATGTTTGATGTCATGATCAGCAGCGTATTCTTAAAGTCTACCGTCCGACCTTTAGCATCGGTCAAACGGCCGTCTTCCAAGATTTGCAGCATCATGTTGAAGACATCCGGGTGAGCTTTTTCGATTTCGTCGAATAAGATCACTGTGTAAGGACGACGACGCACTGCTTCTGTTAGTTGACCGCCTTCGTCGTAGCCGACGTAACCTGGAGGCGAACCGATGAGTTTAGAAACAGTGTGGCGTTCCATAAACTCGGACATATCTAACCGAATCATTGCTTCTTCGGAACCGAAGAAATATGTTGCTAAGGCTTTTGTCAGTTCTGTTTTGCCGACGCCTGTGGGCCCGGAAAAGATGAAACTGGCGATCGGGCGATTGGGATTTTTCAAGCCAACCCGCGCGCGGCGGATGGCGCGAGAAACTGCGCTGACAGCTTCTTCTTGGCCGATCAAGCGCTGGTGCAATGTGTCTTCCATGTGCAGCAGCAATTCCGATTCGGATTCTGTCAGCTTGCTGACTGGTACTCCCGTCCAATTAGCCACGATGTGGGCGATGTCTTCTTCGGTGACGATGGGAGAGATTCTGATCTGGCTTTTGTTGATCGTAGCTTCGGCAATTTGGGCTTCGATTTCTAATTCGCGATCGCGCAATTTTCCAGCTTTATCAAAGTCTTGTTCCCGCACAGCAGCATCTTTTTCTTTGCTGACAGCCGGAAGTTGTTTTTTGAGTTCTTTAACTTCGGGCGGGGTTTGCGAGTTCAGGACGTGGACGCGGGAACCTGCTTCGTCAATTAGGTCGATCGCCTTGTCTGGCAAAAATCGATCGTTAATGTACCTATCCGACAGTGTAGCCGCTGCTTCTATCGCTGCATCGGAAATTGTCAATCTGTGATGCTGTTCGTAGGCCGATCGCAAACCGTACAATATTTCGATTGTTTCAGCCACAGTTGGTTCGCCGATTTTAATCGGTTGGAAGCGGCGTTCTAGGGCTGCGTCGCGCTCGATGTGCTTGCGATATTCGTCCAAGGTAGTTGCGCCGACACACTGCAATTCGCCTCTGGCAAGGGCGGGTTTGAGCATATTGGAAGCGTCCATGCTGCCTTGAATCGCGCCTGCACCAACTAAGGTATGAATTTCATCAATTACCAGAATGATGTTGCCGGCCGCGCGAATTTCTGCCATGATTTTCGTCAGCCGTTCCTCAAATTCGCCTCGGAATTTTGTACCGGCAATCAGCGAACCCATATCGAGGCTGATTACTTGTTTGTCTTCTAAAATTTCCGGGACGTTTCTGTTAACAATTCGCTGGGCTAGACCTTCGGCGAGGGCGGTTTTGCCTACTCCCGGTTCCCCTACTAACACTGGATTGTTCTTGGTGCGGCGGCCTAGCACTTGGATCACGCGCTCGATTTCATTTTCGCGGCCCACTACGGGGTCGAGTTTGCCGGCTGCGGCTAACTTGGTCAGGTTTGTGCCAAATTCTTCTAAAGTCGGGATTTTGCGATCGCCGCTATCTCCCCTACCTCCGGGTACCGCCGCGACTTCTCCCACGGCACGAATTACCTGCGTGCGGACTCTCTGGCGATCGATTCCCAGATTTTGCAGCACCTTCGCCGCCACCCCTTCATCGTCTTGAATTAGCCCCAGCAGGATGTGCTCTGTGCCGATGTAATTGTGTCCTAACTGTCGCGCTTCGTTCAGCGCCGTCTCAAAAATGCGCTTAACGCGGGGGGTAAACGGAATTTCCGGCGGGAGGAACCCGGAACCTCTGCCGATGATATTTTCGATTTCATTGCGCGCCTCTTTCAAGTTGAGGCCCATATCCAGTAATACTTTTGCAGCGATGCCAGTGCCTTCGCCGACGAGCCCCAGAAGAATTTGCTCGGTGCCTACAAAATTGTGGCCGAGGCGCCGCGCTTCCTCTTGGGCTAGCATTATTGCTTTAATGGCTTGTTCTGTAAAGCGTTCAAACATATTTTTTCTTTCCTACTGTCTTGGCGAGGGCTGTATCGCTGCTGGTGAGGAGCGATTTGGATCACTACACAAATTATATATGTAAATTTTTGTGTATTTCCTTTTATTCAATGTATCGCTACTAAGAGGAGGCGGACAGTGGGGAGAGCCGAATAGTTGGGGTGTGTTTGCCGTCTGGCTGTGCGATCGAACTGTGCCAAGGCAAATTAACGTTATCAATCACCAGATCACTCATGTCCCAATCTACTGTGTTGCCGCTCCCCTGTCAAGCATTCTCTTAAAGCGAGCTATCGACAATGTTTCTTCGGGCGATCGGGGAATGCTTTTGTTTCAAATTACGTATTTTGAGCAAAAGTATTGCACCCCAATGCAATTTTATTGTAACAGTTTGACTTGCCCGCGATCGGTCAGAAACCGTTTTTTTTACTAAAATCCTTCGTTGCAGCCTGTAGATTTGGTACAAAACCCGGTTTCTTTGGGCTTAGTGCGTGCAGGAATCAACAGGTTAAGGGGCTTATGGGCGATCGCCATTCCCAAATTAGCTGCCTTTTGAAATTGTTATTAATCGCTTACTTGCAAAATCTGCGATCGGGACTTAAAACCGTGAATTTTCCTTGTCATTTTTGCCTGAAACCTATCACAATTTCCTGAATTTAAAGCCATTGTGGAAGCAACTGTTTAATAACTTTCACAAACCCGATCGCAATTTGAATCAGCGGCCAACCCGCAAAACAGATTAACACCGCCCAGCGAGTTTTAATATCCAAACCTTGGCGAACCGCCACAATTACAGATAGCAAACTCCACACAGCTAATATCCGCTCTATCCCTTCTCCCAGCAAGGGAATTAACGTTAAAAAATTCAGCACTTGGGGGGCGTAGGCAAATCCGATCGGAACCAACAACTCCCCATAACTTACATGACCGGGTTTCAGCCACTGCCCAATTTTAAAGATAGTGAAAGTCCAAAAATAATAACCCCCCACCAGTGCCAAAGCATCTATCCAAAGTGCTAACAATAACACGGATAGCTCAGTTCGATTGATTAACAAAATGACGGCACTACCCAAAACGCGCGACACCGTTGCTAAAATTACAATCGTTAAAGCTATCCGCTTAGTTCTGCGAGTGTAGGGAGTTTTTTCGTAAAAATTGGCGTTCAAAGAAAGTGCGTTCCAAAGCGTTGCCCGCAAACCTGCAATTGAATCTTCTCCCTTCACGTTGAACTCCTGCTCCTCAAGATAGTTGACAACTTTGACAAAATCAGCTTTAATACAGCAGAATCACCCAACTATTTCTACGTAATTAGGTAATTAATTCGCATTCTACCAGATTTTCTTAAATGCTAAGATTGATTTTACAGATACTTGCGTGGCTGCGCGGGGGAAGTTTAAATTTGTTAAGCGTCGCAGGTATAGTCCTGATAATTTGGGGCATTCTTTCGCCAGTGGGAACTGTTATCTGGTGGCTGGGTCAAAGTGACCAAACTTTGAGTTTCAAGAAAAATTCACCGGAGATATTGCCCGGAAACGACAGCAGCCCAGAAGCGCGCAAGTCTTCACCGATCAATTGTTATATCATCTTTTTACCGGGAGTTGGCGATTTTTCGGGGGACGAACTAACACCGGGAGAAGCATTTTTTCTCAAGCATTTAGTTGAAAGTCACCCGCAGTGCGTAGCAGTGGGGGATGTTTTTCCTTATTCAGCTTCTAACAAAAGTTTAGGCGGACAGCGGTGGCTAGCTCCTTTTTGGCGGTTTGCAGCACAGGGAAAAAGTGGGTCGATTGGGGGGGGTACATTCATCAAAATTCGCAATCTTTGGAGGTTTGCAATTTCTCTAGATTATCGCTACGGTTTTGCATACAATCAGGGAATTGCTCATGCAATTATCGAGCGAATGAATGCTAAATCTCCAATTTCAGCTAATCCTCAAAAACCTTTGCAAGTTATTTTAATTGGCACTAGCGGCGGCGCACAAGTTGCTTTGGGTGCTACTCCCTATCTTAAAGAATGGCTGAAGGCAGAAATTACGGTTGTTTCGGTTGGGGGCGTGTTTTCGGGAGAAAATGGTTTTGCAGAAGCCGATCGCATTTTCCACTTTCGCGGCACTCGCGATTCAATTGAGGATATTGGCGGCATAGTTTTTCCGACTCGCTGGTATTGGCTAGCGACTTCTCCGTTAAATCAAGCTCGTTTACAAGGCCGCTATACAGAAGCTGTCAGCGGCCCCCAAAAGCACGACGGCGATGATGGATATTTTGGCGAAAATCTGGCGGGGAACGGTCAAAAGTATGTAGATATCACGCTGGATAAGATTAATCAATTGCCTGTTTGGTCTGAGGGCGCGCGCGATTGATGGGTTCTTGCATATTCGATGCCTGTACAATTATAATTAAGTTAGGAGGAAAAATTTTAGTTTTAACTTATTCATAAAGAGAGGAGTGGCGTTCATCATTAAACAATAATTTTATTATAGTCAATAATAATAAAACTCTTCTCGGCAGTTGCTCCGCAGAACCGCCCGGAATATGCAATTTAAATTCACAACAGCTTAGTCATTAGTCATTAGTTATTAATTGTGTCATTGTTGGTTTTGCGTCGCTTGAAGCTTGGCATTGTTGCCTTCCAGTCTCTACCTCTAATTCCCAATTCCCAATTACCCATTACTAATTATCAATGTCTCGACCAACATTATATATTGCCATCACAAATCATGGATTCGGCCACGCTGTCCGAGTTTCGTCCGTAGCTGCAAAAATTCAAGAATTAAATCCAGATCTTTTACTAATTATCACCACAACTGCGCCTCGCTGGCTGCTAGAATGTTATATTACTGGCGATTTTATCCTTCGTCCCCGCGCTTTAGATGTGGGTGTCGTGCAAGCTGATAGTTTGCATATGGATAAAGAGGCGACGCTGGAAAAATTGCGCGAAATTCGGAAAAACCAAAATTCGATAATTGCCGGCGAAGTTAATTTTATCAAGCAAAATCGGGTGGGTTTGGTGTTGGCAGATATTCCTCCTTTGGCAACGCGAATTGCCGCATCTGCTGGGGTTCCTTGCTGGATGATGAGCAATTTTGGCTGGGATTTTATCTATCGAGATTGGGGCGGGGAGTTTGTAGAAATAGCAGATTGGATTGGTGAATGTTTCGGAATGTGCGATTTGCTTTTTCGTCTGCCTTTACACGAACCGATGGCTGCTTTCCCAAATATTCAAGATGTTGGCTTGACTGGTGGAAATCCTCGTTATAGTAATGATAAAATTAGGGAAGTATTCGGTATCGAATCACCGCTAGAAAAAACTGTATTGCTGACTTTCGGTGGGCTGGGTTTAGAGGCAATTCCTTATCACAATCTACAGCAATTTAGCGATTGGCAATTTATCACTTTTGATGCGGGAGCTCCGAATTTGCCGAATTTGATTAGAGTCAAAAGTCAAGAGTTTGCACAATCTTTCCCAATTTTACCGCGCCCGGTGGATGTGATGCCTGTCTGCGGGCGCTTGGTTTCTAAACCGGGATACAGCACTTTTTCGGAAGCTTTGCGCTTGGAAATACCTGTTGTTTCTATTATGAGAGATGGTTTTGCGGAAGCTGCGGTGTTGTTGGAATGGCTGAAAAATTATGCGGAACATCAAGTTGTGACGGCGGCGGAGTTTTTTGAGGGGGATTGGGAGTTTTTGCGACAACCTATGCATCCGCCGCGTTTGTCGGATAAGTTGGATAAAAATGGTACGGAGGCGATCGCCCAAGCTGTTGTAGAATATTTTCAAGATGGCGATTAGGATGATGGTGATTGCAGATTTTTGCAAACAATCTCATCTAAAATACTCCCAAATCCCAAATCTAAAATCGAATGACGGCGATTGAAATCGCGCCTACACAAACGAAGTCGGCCTCCGCCGACTGAAGATTATTGCTAAAATTTCACCCACAATCTAAAATCTAAAATCTAAAATCTAAAATCGAATGCTTCATCACCAGGAAATACTCAAAATTAAAACTACAGGAAAATCTCTGTGCAACATCACTCCTAAGATAGAAGATGCGGTGGCGAATTCTGGTATTGAAACGGGACTTTGTAGCTTATTTTTACGCCACACTTCTGCTAGCTTGGTGATTCAAGAAAATGCTGACCCGGATGTACTTAAGGATTTGGCTAACTTTTTGGCTAAACTGGTACCGGAGGGTGCGAGTTACATTCACGATGCCGAAGGCCCAGACGATATGCCGGCGCACATTCGCACTGCGCTGACCCATACTTCCGAACAAATCCCGATCGCACGCGGTAGATTATTGTTAGGAACTTGGCAAGGAATTTATCTCTGGGAACACCGCCAGCGGGGCAACATTCGCGAATTAGTTGTTCACGTCAGCGGCACTTGATCGGAATTTGTACCTCGCTGATTTTAGTTGCTTCCGGTGTCATCGGGGAATTGTAAAAAAAGCGGCGCGGCGGCCCGACTATTTCGTATTCAGGATGTTCTTGAAGCCAATCTTTGAGTTTCTGGAGGTTCTTTTCGTAGCTTTCCCAAGTGTAGGCCCCGCCCACGCCGATGCTGACAACCGTCATCGGCGAAGTATCCGTGATTTCTACAGCGGAGTTAACGCTGCTGGGGGCGATATTTGGTTCGGGATAGAGGAACGAAACTTCTGCTTGGGGAACTGCATCGATTTCCCCGGAAGTTGCAGTGTAGCGCGCTTCTACTGGCGTTGTCATCGCAATTTGGTTGTTGCTGATGTGTTGAAATAAGGGATTGAAGGCGATGCCAGTTGCTTGTCGCAAATCGCCCGCGTGGGTGTAGGTGACAGCGCGGTAGTGAGGATATTGCTTAACTTCTATGACCCCATTCTGTGCGGGTTCAGGGAATCCAGTAGGTAATACCATTTGAGATTTAAAAGTTTAGATTTTACATTGAAGAATGGGGAAGACTGACTCCGCAAGGGTTTGGAACTTGCTTGCAGTTGCATTGTTTTTGGCAACTGGTATAAATAGGCTGAGATTGTTTGCAGACAATCGTTCAGGTGGCACAATTAGTTTAGCAGTTATTTAAGGCGCTGCTAACTATCGATCGCCTAGAATTAGTTTAGAGATTATTAATTAACCTCGTAATAATACGGACGGCACTGAGTAAGCACAGAAACATTAATCTAGTTGTGCTTGAAAAATTAGCGTTTTTCAGGCGTTTGCTATTTGTGTCGGAAAATATTCGGTTGTTGGGCCGATCGAGCTGTGCGTTCTCAGTGATTGCCACGCTTATCGCGTTCAGTAACGCCTATCAATTATACCGCTTTCAGGGAATGACGTATGAAAAAGATTCTAGTGATTGAGGACGAGCAAGTAATTCGGGAGAATATTCTCAAACTCCTCAAAGCTGAAGGTTTCGACGTGACGGGTGCAGAAAATGGAGCAAAAGGTTTATATGCGGCGGTATCAAATCTTCCCGATGTGATTATTTGCGACGTGATGATGCCAGAACTTGACGGATATGGGGTGCTGGTGGCCTTGCGATCGAATCCTGTTACTGCTACAGTACCTTTTGTTTTTCTGACCGGTAAAGCCGATCGCTCTGAAATGCGGCAAGGTATGGAATTGGGAGCAGATGATTACCTGACTAAACCTTTTAGTAAAGCTGAACTTGTGGGCGCGATATCGAGCCGATTGAAAAAACAAGAAGCTGTCGCCGAACAGTACAATACTTTGCGATCGCAAGGCAGCGAATTTATCGAAAATACTGCCGACAAATTAGATCACATAAAAACTTGTTTGTGCAACGCACTGGAACGAGAAGAATTCCAAGTTTACTATCAGCCGCAAGTCAATGTCCAGACAGGTAAGATTATGAGCGCAGAAGCTTTAGTGCGCTGGGTGCATCCAGAAAAAGGGCTGATTTCGCCCGCAGAATTTATTCCCCATGCCGAAGAAACTGGCTTCATTGTACAGTTAGGCGAGTGGGTTTTGCAGACAGCTTGCAGGCAAATGCAAGTTTGGCAAAATGCTGGTTTTTTGCTGCGGATAGCGGTGAATCTGTCGCCACGCCAATTTCACCAACCGGATCTCAGCACCAGAGTTGCCCAAATTTTAGCAGAAACTGGTTTGCAAGCGAGCAGTTTGGAATTAGAGCTGACAGAAAGTTTAATGGTAGAAGATGCCGAAAGTGCGATCGCCACTTTGCAACACTTGAAAAATTTGGGAGTTTGTATATCTCTTGACGATTTCGGAACTGGGTATTCTTCTTTAAGTTATTTGACGCAATACCCCTTCGATACTTTAAAAATAGACCGCTGTTTTATCAGCAATATCACCGATGGTTGCACCAATGCAGCGATTGTGAAAGCTATTATTGAAATGGCGCACAGTCTCTGTCTTGATGTAATTGCCGAAGGAGTTGAGACGGAAGCAGAAAAAGATTTTCTCTGGCGCTACGAGTGCGATGCTATGCAAGGATATTTGTTCAGCCCTCCTGTGCCGGCAGCGGATTTTGAACAGTTGTTGGTAGAAGGGAAATAAGCTGTACTGCATCTAGATTGTGTATGGTGTTGGAGAGTCCGATGAGGGGAGAGAGTTCGATGGAGAGCGGGGGAGAGGATTTTTGATGGTCATCGCAACATACAATTTAAATGCAGTACAGCTTACTTATTGGCTACTGCCAATTTTTTGATCTCGAAAAATATTACTAAAACTCTCTGTCCTTCCCTCTCTCTTGAGACAGATAACTTACGCCATTGGGGAAATAAATATTTATGATAAATTTAATAATTTTGATGATTTTACCTGAGATAAAATGACTTAAGATGTTAACATGAAATATCTGCACATTATGGACAAGAATTAGGGGTTAATCGGGAGGTTTCTCAATCACGACAAAAGCGAGGGGAAAGTAATCTTTGGCAACGTCGGTTTTGGGAGCATTTAATTCGGGATGAACGGAATTTTGAGCTTCATTGCGATTATATTCATGATAATCCGGTTCGACATGGATTGTGTAAAAATCCCCAAGATTGCGAGTATTCTAGTGTTCATCGGTTTATCGCTCAGGGAATTTATCCGCCAGATTGGGGTAAAGATGGCAGAAAGGAAAAACCTCAAGGATATTGCGACGATTAGCAGTCGTAGGGTGTGTTAGCGACAGCGTAACACACCTTAAATTAACATAAAGATGGTGCGTTACATTTGTGTATATTTGATGGTGCGTTACACTCCGTTAACGCACCCTACAAGATCAGCCGTGAAGTGTTAGCTGGGCATTCGTCTCAGCTTAGAGGACATCTTATTTTTTCCAGAGTATAAAGGGCTATCACCATTATTTTCTGATAACCAACGGTGATAGCCCTCTATCTCAGGACCACCGCAGTTGATTACAAGCTCTAAACCGAAAATAGCCAAAACGCAAAACCATTCGCCCCAATTTGTCTGAAGAATATCAGACTCATGAACGATTTGGACATCCGAGCCAAATTCATCGATCCATTTCTCATTAGGCTTATAAATACGACGTGAATTGTATGGCCAATCAGGTGTATCTCCTCGACGAGCGTGGTTCCTAAGAATATCTAGCTGTGCTTCATTGACTAAGTAGTCGATTCCGTCAGAAGCATTTAAGTCGTCAATCTCTTTGCAGGCTTCTAAGATACGTAAAGCCATCAATTCGAGAGCTACTTTAGCCAAAAACCTTGAGACGATTCTGTCTGGTGGAGGCTCATCATGCCCCGAAAAGATTATTTCCCCACCCTTTCTTTCAAAAAGGACTTTGATAGCTTCCGGCGGCATATCTACTAATCCTGCATACGGCCCTTCTAAATAGCGATATGAAGTCACCGGAAATTCGGATGAAAAGATCCCTGTCAAGGGCGGTACTCTCTGCCTTTTATTAGGAATAGCTTGGTGAAAACGGAGAGACTTCAACGCTGGAGCTTCAAGAAAAGGTTGCTCCACTTTACGTGCGAAGTAGTTGTTACATTTATCGCAGACAATTCCTTTTGGAAGCACTTTCGTGGTGTTACCGAGGGATTCAGGAATAATATGCTCGACACTCTTGGATTTGCTTGAGTCGCTTTTGCAAAAAATACAGCGCATGCTCCAAAAACCTCTTCGCACTACAAAAGCTGTCGTTTTATTTTCCAATAATTTTCTACGTTATAGCACAAGTAGTTTAATTGAACTATCCAGGTTAACGCCTGTGAAAGCTTTGCCTACCAAATTCAAATAAGTAACTATCCTGAAACGCAGCCAGCTAACTATTTATTATACCGACATTTTCCGTATAGTCAACCCCAATGGAACAAAAAGCCGAAACTTTCGGGATAATCACCCCATAGGAGGATGATAGCTAGAAACATTCTGTATATTCTCCGATGACAACCAGAAATTTTCTGGATAACATACCAGATAGTCATACTATCAAGAAACATTCTGGATCTCATCTTATGGAACAACGTCCCAAAAAACTCCTTGAACAAGTAAGTGATGTCATTCGTCTGAAGCATTACTCTTACAAAACGGAAAAAAGCTACATTAATTGGATTAAACGCTATATTTTATTCCATAATAAACGACATCCTAGAGAAATGGGTGGAAAAGAAATTGAACAATTTTTAACTCATTTAGCCGTTGAAGAAAATGTCGCTGCTTCAACTCAAAATCAGGCTTTAAGTGCCATTTAATTTCTGTATAAAGAAGTTCTCAAACAAGAGTTAGATTTACAGGTTGATGCAGTAAGAGCAAAAAGAAGTCGGCTCTGCCTCCGATTTGGAGCCACGAGACAGCATTACCAGGCACGAGCCTGGTAACGATGTGGCAGCAGTGTTTTGTAGAAGCTCCCCGATAGTATTTTGAGCAAGATGCAGCCGCTGAGATTAAATAGAATAAGCAGGGAAAGTCATCGCGTGTTTGGGCTTGACGTAAACCTGCTGATCTCGCGTTAACTGTAGAGAATCGAAGCGCTCGCGACTCACGTAAGCTGTTACTACCTGCTCGGATTCTAACACTAACTCGGTTTGTATTTCCCGCCCTAAATGAATGATGCGGCTGACTTTTGCTAAGGTAAAACCAGACTCCGGCTTAGTTTGAATTTCCACATCGTGGGGGCGCAAAAAGACTACTTCAGAATGAGCCGCGCCATTATTGTGAGCAGTTGTACCGTTGCTGGCAAACAAACCCGCAGCATTTGGCAGCACATTCACCGGCCCAATAAAACTCATCACAAAAGCTGATGCCGGTTTGTCGTAAATTTCAGCAGGAGTGCCGACTTGTTCGACTCTACCTTGGTTCATCACCACAATTTCATCAGCTACTTCCATCGCTTCTTCTTGATCGTGAGTCACAAAAACTGTAGTGATATTAACTTCTTTGTGAAGGTTGTGCAGCCACGATCGCAATTCTTTGCGGACTTTAGCATCTAACGCTCCAAAAGGTTCATCTAGCAGCAGCACTTTCGGTTGCACTGCCAGAGATCTTGCCAAAGCCACCCGCTGCCGCTGGCCACCGGAAAGTTGCGAAGGGTATCTTTCGCCCAAACCTTTCAACTGCACTAAATCCAAAAGTTCATCAACCCGCCTGGTAATAGAGTCTTTAGGAGCTTTGCGAATTTCCATCGCAAAAGCAATATTTTTCCGAATAGTCATGTGTTTAAACAAAGCGTAGTGCTGAAACACAAAACCAATATTCCGTTCCTGCACCGACTGCTGAGTAGCATCCTCGCCGATCAGGTAAATGTGACCGCTGTCGGGCGGTTCGAGCCCCGCAATCATCCTCAGCAGAGTCGATTTCCCGGAACCGGAAGGCCCCAACAGCGCGACTAGAGAGCCGCTTTTGATTTCTAAATTCACGTTGTCAATGGCGTGAAAAGACCCAAAGTGTTTCGATACGTTCTGAACTGTAATGCTCATGATTTTGTGTACCTATTTTAGGAGTTGACAATATTAACTCCGCATATCTGACCGATTTACAGTAGTATATACTTAAAATAATATTTTGCAACGCCTGCAACTTTTTGTATCGTATTTCGAGACCCCGCTGATGGGGACTGGGCTCGAAAGTTTTCAGGTGTGGGAGTATCGGTGGCGTGCGAGCATCGTCAGCACAAGCGGGAAAAATTATCTCAAATCCCTTTTGATGGTTTTCAGTCCGCGCAGGCGGACTTGGTATGTGTAGCCCCGACTTCCAGTCGGCAGGCTTAGCAGCTAGATTATGTGTAGCCGGGGAGATATTGAAGATTTCAGGTACGAATTGCTCGATCGCAAGTGCGATCGCCCGCAATTTGTATCACAATAGTTATTTCAGAAGCCTACAGGCCTCAGCTTTGACAAACTACCAGAATAGTAAATTCTAACCAAAACAGCACTATGGGAAAACCAACAGGCTTTATCGAATTCTTGCGCGAATTGCCCTCCGAACTCTCACCAGTCGAGAGAGTCCACAACTGGGACGAATTTCACCTACCGATGGACGAGGACAAACTCCGCAGCCAAGGCGCGCGCTGCATGGACTGCGGCATCCCATTTTGCCACACCGGAAACATGATTAGCGGCATGGCAAGCGGCTGCCCGATTAACAACCTGATCCCCGAATGGAACGACTTAGTATATCGGGGACTGTGGAAAGAAGCCCTAGACAGACTGCACAAAACCAACAACTTCCCCGAATTCACCGGCAGAGTATGTCCCGCCCCCTGCGAAGGCGCTTGCGTGCTCGGCATCAACAACCCGCCAGTCACGATCAAAAACATCGAAGCCTCGATTATCGATAAAGGCTGGGATGAAGGCTGGATTACCGCCGAACCGCCAGCCAAACGTACTGGTAAAAAAATCGCCGTCATCGGTTCCGGGCCCGCCGGTTTGTCCGCCGCGGCGCAACTCAACAAAGCCGGTCATTTGGTAACTGTATACGAAAGAGCCGATCGACCCGGCGGCCTGCTAATGTATGGCATCCCCAACATGAAGCTAGACAAAGAACAAGTCGTGATGCGCCGCCTAAAAGTCCTCGAAGCCGAAGGCGTAACATTCGTCTGCAACACCGAAGTCGGCAAAGACTTACCAGCCGAACAACTGCTAAAAGAATACGACTCCGTTGTCCTCTGTACTGGCGCGACAAAACCCCGCGACTTAGGAATCGAAGGGCGGGAATTAAAAGGCATCCATTTCGCGATGGACTTTTTGACAGCCAACACCAAAGCAGTTTTAGACAAGAGCACCAACGATAACTTCATCTCCGCCGAAGGCAAAGACATCGTGATTATCGGCGGTGGCGACACCGGCACCGACTGCGTGGGCACCTCCATTCGCCACGGCTGCAACAGCCTAGTACAGCTCGAAATCCTGCCCAAACCGCCCTCGGAACGGGCCGCCAACAATCCCTGGCCGGAATGGCCGAAAGTCTACCGCCTCGACTACGGCCAAGAAGAAGCGGCCGCGAAATTCGGGGATGATCCGCGCGGCTATCTCACCACGGCGACAAGGTTTGAGGGCGACGAAAACGGCAATGTCACAGCCGTGCACACCGTTGAGGTGGAGTGGGCGAAAAACGAGAAAGGGCAGTTCATTCCCAAGCAAATCGCGGGTACCGAGAAAGTGTTGCCGGCGCAGCTTGTGCTGTTGGCGATGGGCTTCCTGGGCCCGGAACAGCCGCTGCTGGATGCGCTGGGATTGGAACGCGACGCGCGCAGTAATGTGAAGGCGGAGCACGAAAAGTATACAACCAGCATTCCGGGAGTTTTTGCGGCGGGGGACTGTCGCCGGGGACAGAGTTTGGTTGTTTGGGCGATTAATGAAGGGCGCGGTGTGGCCAGGGAGTGTGACCTTTATTTGATGGGTGAAACCGATTTGCCTTAGTTGATTGATGTGGCGGATAGGTTCGATCGTTCGGACTTCAGTCCTTTCTTTTCTTGCGGACTAAAGTCCGAACGATCGAACCTTATTTTTGCAAATCAAATTAGTTCTAGGGTGCGTCAGCTTGGAGATTCTCGATTATTGACAAAATAACCCTCTGCTGACGCACCCAAAAATTTCGAGATTACAATATTAAATACACATTGAATACTGCAAGGATGCCCCAACTATGAATCCCCGAGTTTTAGATAAAATTCCCCTCAAACCCTCAGAAGAACAGCGGATATCGCTATCGGGAGTCAGATGGCAGCAATACCAACTTTTGCGCGGCGTCTTGTATGATACTCCTGGTATTCGCACTGCTTACCTCGATGGAGAGGTAGAGATTATGACTTTATCCGAAAGACACGAATATATCAAGAGCCAGATTAGCCGTTTACTAGAAGTTTACTTATACGAGATAAATGTTGACTTCCACCGTCAAGGTAGCTTTACGATGGGAGGCGAGAATGAAGGTGCATCGGGAGAACCAGATGAGTCCTACAGTTTAGGAGAAAGAAAAGCTATCCCTGATTTGGTGATAGAGGTAATTATCACCAGTGGCACCTTTAATCGCCGGGAAATGTTCCGCAGACTTGGCGTTGCTGAGGTCTGGTTTTGGAAAAATAGTCTGTTGTTTATCTATGATTTAAATGCTGAGAATGATCAGCCAATTGCTGCCAGCAATCTCTTGCCTAATTTAGATATAAACCTTTTTCTAACTTATGTCAATTCCCAGGATCAAAATGCGGCGGCAAGGAACTTTCGTCAAGCTATTCGCCAGCAGCAAAATCAGCAGTAATTTAGCTTGTAGGGTGTGTCGCCATTAACAATCTCTAACTCAATATCGACAATTTCATAGCGACGCACCGGGCGAAATAGGTATCAGGTGCGTCAGCTTGGAGATTGTCGATTATTGATACAATTGTCGAAGCTGACACACCCTACGATTCGAGAATTGTCATTGCGAGGAACGAAGCAATCGCAAAGACTGAGATTGCTTCGTTCCTCGCAATGACACTGAGAGACGTTGATTTAGGTCAACAATTAACGCACCGGAAGATTCCATCCCCAATCAACCAAAATTTAACGGATCGACATCAATAGTTAGACTAACAGAACGCGGGGTGCGATCGCGCAACCCGATCAAATCCGACAAATCCACCGACTCATCCACAGGTAACTTCAGCAAAATCTGCCACCGATAGCGATTTGCCACCCGCATAATCGCCGCCGGTGCAGGCCCCAACATCTCGCAGCCAGTCACCGAAAGTCGATCGATATATTCGCGACAAACAGCCGCCAATTGTACCGCAGTCACCGCAACTTCCGCCGCATCAGCACTACTCAACCGCAACAAAATCAACCGCCCCGAAGGTGGATAATTCAGCGCCGCTCTTTCTGCTAATTCCGTCTCCACAAAACCCGCATATTCGTGCCGCCTCACCGCTTGAATAACCCGATGTTCAGGAGTGTAAGTTTGGATAATTACCCGCCCCGGATCGTCACCTCTCCCCGCACGGCCCGCCACTTGAGTTAATGTTTGAAAAGCCCGTTCGCTAGCCCGATAATCCGATAAATTCAGCAACCCATCAGCAGACACAACTCCCACCAATGTAACTCCAGCTAAATCTAAGCCCTTCGTCAGCATTTGCGTACCCAACAAAATATCAGCTTCCCCATTAGCAAATTGAGTTAACAATCGGCGGTGGTCGCCCTTATTTCTAGTAGTGTCGCTATCAAACCGAATCGCCCGCAATTCGGGAAACAATCTCGTTAATTCCTGTTCCACTCGCTGGGTGCCGCTACCGAAGTTTTTGAAGTAAGGAGAACTGCATTCTGGACAGTTTTGAGGGTGTCGTTCCGTGTGGTTGCAGTAGTGACAGCGCAAGATTTCGGCGCTTCCTTCGCCGATGTGGTGATAAGAAAGAGAAACATCGCAATTCGGGCATTCCATCACGTAGCCGCAACTCCGACAAGAGACAAAGGTACTGTGTCCTCGGCGGTGAATAAACAGGATACCTTGCTGTTGTTTTGCTTGCAATTGTTCCAGGGCGTTTTGCAGGGAAACGCTGAAAATCGAGCGATTACCTTGCCGCAATTCTTGCCGCATATCGACTACTTCCACAGGCGGCATCGGGCGGGAATAAATGCGATTTGGTAATGATAAATAATGGATAGTTGGTAATGAGTCATAATCTCGGCGCGTCCCCACCAATGTCTCTAAAGCTGGCGTTGCAGAACCTAAAATTAAGGGACAATTTTCTAATTCGGCGCGCCATTTGGCAACGGTGCGGGCGTGGTAGCAGGGCGCTGGTTGGTCTTGTTTGAAGCTGCTGTCGTGTTCTTCATCCAGGATAATTAAGCCGAGGTGAGGTAATGGTGCGAAAATGGCCGATCGCGTGCCGATGACAATTTGCGGGGTTCCTGTGAGCATCTGCCGCCATGTATCGTAACGTTCACCGTCGGATAGCCCGCTGTGGTACACGCAAATTTGCTCGCCAAAACGGGCGCGGAATCTGTCTGTAAGTTGCGGTGTCAACCCGATTTCGGGGACGAGCACGAGGGCGGATTTGCCGCTGGCTAAGATTGGGGCGATCGCCTGCAAATACACTTCAGTCTTACCAGAACCTGTAACGCCATGCAATAGCACTTGACGGAATCCCGAAAAACTGTTAATAAACGCTAAAGCTTCTGCTTGAAAATGAGTTAAATTTTTGGGTGCATCGGGTAATTGAGCAATTCCGCGATCGGCCCTGAGCACTTCCCTTTGGTCAATTACAACACTACCTTTTTGCTCCAAATTTTTGACAACCGAAGAACTTGCGCTGCAAATTCTCAGCAAATCATTCATCCACATTTCACCGCCGCCCAGCCGCAAAACTTCTAATACTTCTTGTTGTCGCTTGGTTAAATCTACAACAAATGCACTGGGAATTAATGTCACCGCCGGTTTGAGTTGTGGTTTGGGAGGATGGGGCGGTTCTAAATAACTTTCTACCCAACCGCGTGTCAATAAATCTTTCAATCCCCGATAACTTCCCTTGACTTGGCGCTGAAGATATTGCCAAGTGTAATCACCGTTTTTTTGAGCTTGCAGCAATTGCAAAATTTGACTGGCGGCGGGATTGAGAAATGTTTCGGCATTCGGAGAAATAGCTTCTTTAATTAAGCGAATTCGACGCACGGAACGGCTTAACAAACCGGGCGGCAGCGAGGCTCTAATTACTTGAATTAATGATGTGCAATAATAGGTGGATACACGTTCGATCAATTCCCAGTAAGTAGGCGGGAAAAATCCAGTGCTGACAATATCTTCGACATCTTTAACCCGCGCCGGATCTAAGTCGGTTGGCAATTGAGAAACGAACCGAATCGCGATCGCCCCTACCTGTTGACTGCCAAAGGGTACACTCAAAATATCCCCCGGCTGCACATTCAATTGGGCTGGTAAGCGATAGGTAAATAACTTGTTTTCCTCCCCAGGCGAGTCCCCCGCGCCCCTGAAAGGAGAGTCCACCAACACCTCGATCCACTCTGCGCGCACGGTGGGGCGTTGCGGCGGTTGGCTGCTACCGTAGGATGCCCCGGCCTCTGCCGCGGAGGGGGTTGATAAACCAAAAGTGACAGTAGACATAGGGTTGCACATCATACTAGGAGGAGCCGCAATCAAAGGGCGTTTTGATTATCTCTCAGTTTAGCTCGATCGATCGATCTTAGCTGCGGGAATTGGCGATCGGAATCTCGATCACCAATTCAGTCCCTTCTCCAATTGCGGAGATGCACTCCAACCTCCCGCCGTGTTTGTCCACAACAATCTGATAGCTAATTGACAATCCCAAACCCGTCCCGTGACCAACTGGTTTGGTGGTGAAAAACGGATCGAAAATTTTTGCTTTTACAGATTCATTCATTCCCATACCATTATCTTTGATGCTGATTCTTGCCCAATTTTCGAAAATAATAGAAGTAGTAATTGTCATCTGGATAGGGTTGGCTTCTATCTCGTCCAGTGAAGACTTTTGGTCTCGGTCCCGCAGGGCATCAACAGCATTATTAATGATGTTCATAAACACCTGATTTAATTGCCCAGCATAACACTCTACCTTGGGCAAAGATCCATAGTTTTTAATAAACTTTATAGCCGAATGACCTAGTTTTTCTTTGGTTAAATGCTGCAAGATTAACAAAGTGCTGTCAATTCCTTCGTGAATATTAACTGGTTTCTTTTCACCTTCATCTACCCGCGCAAAGTTGCGTAAAGTCAACACAATTTCGCGAATGCGCTCGGAGCCAACTTTCATTGACGAAAGAGTTTTCAACAAATCTTCCCGCAGAAAGTCGATGTCAATTTTTTCCAAAAAAGCTTCAATCTCTGCATCTGTTTCGGGATAACGATCCTGGTACATTGCGAGCAATTTTAAAATGTCGCCTGCGTAGTCATTGACATAGGTAATATTGCCGTAGATGAAGTTAACGGGATTGTTGATTTCGTGGGCAATACCAGCTACCAAAATGCCCAAAGCTGACATTTTTTCGGCTTCGATCAATTTGATCTGCGTTGTTTGCTGGTTTTCCAGAGCTTTTTCTAGTGTAGACATTTTTGCTCTTAAAATATTTTCGGAATCTCTAACTTCCTCAGTGAGCTTTTTTAGCAAAGATTCTTTTTTTTGATTAATGGCTTGTAAGTGGCTGCGTTCGGTTTCCGAATTTTCGAGTTTTTCCCGCAGGATTCGATTTTCATTTTCCAGCTTTTTGATTCTGTTTTCCCAGTCGGTTGGTTCCATCGGCTATTATTTTGAACCTAAAAATAGTGTCAGAAGAGTTTTATGAAGAAATTTACTTGCACCCTTTACCGAGTTAGAATCTCGGCGCACATCGCCTAGCCAATTGTGTCCGAAAAATTAAACACTTCCTTTATTTTGGTCGATCTAAAAATCTTATCTAATATACATTCAAAATGTCAAGATATTAATAACAAGTCTGGTTAAAACTGATCGCAACTTTTATTGCCCCCACTCGCATTTGCGGCGTTTTCCTCCGATTATTGATAAATAAGCAGGGCGATCGCAAACTTATAAAGGCGGGCCCAGCGCGAAAAATTGCCCGATTCAGACAACCGTTGTACAAAACCCGTCGGCAACCCAAAGCGAAAATATTAAATGTGAGTGCGATCGACCGGGGGCGACGGGAAAAGTGCGATCGACTGCGCGATCGCCCACAAGCAATCTCAAGTAAGAAGCTAATTGCTCTCTCCCAGAACGCAATCACACTATAGCATTGCTGAGAAATCTCACTTTAATGTGTCGATCGTACTCACACACCCGCACCATTTTGTGCTAAGAAATACTACTTGTGACAACATCGACAAAGCATTCTATATTTGGAGAGTAATTGATGTCAGGTAGCGAAGTTCGTGCAGACTTTTGGATGAGCGAGTACATTACCCCCTGGGATATTTACGTTCACGGCATCATCAGCGTCCTCGCTTACAAGAAAACTGCCTATCAAGAAATGTACGTAGTTCAGACCGGTACCTACGGCAAAGGCTTAGTTTTGGACGGCAAATGGCAATCTTGTACCGGCGACGAGTTTCTCTACCACGAACCCCTCGTGCACCCAGCCATGATTGCTCACGGTTCGCCCAAAAAAGTGCTCGTGCTCGGCGGCGGAGAAGGAGCTACAATTAGAGAAGTGCTGCGCTGGAAAACAGTTGAAAAAGTCGTGATGATCGACATTGACGGCGAAGTAGTAGAAGCCTGCCGCGAACACCTGCCAGAAATGCACCAAAATGCCTTTGACGATCCCCGCTGCGAAGTAGTAATCGGCGATGCTTTGGACTATTTAGACAATACCGACAGCGATTGGGATATTGTCATTTCTGACTTGTCCGATCCCATTGAAGAAGGCCCATCTTTCCAGTTGTTTACCAAGGAGTATTTTGAGAAAGTCCGCAAGATACTGTCACCTGACGGATATTTTGTAGTACAAGCAGGCCCCGTTTCTCCGGCAGAAATGAAAATGCACGCCCGCATTGTCAACACCCTGAAATCGGTATTCCCCAACGTTCAATCCTGCACCAGCTTTATTTCTACCTACGGAGCTCCTTGGGGTTTTGCCATAGCTTCAAACCAGGAAATAAACACGCGGCCAGAACCAGAAGTTACCGACAAAATACTGGCAGAAAAAACAACTGGCGGGTTTCGGATGTTAGATGGGATTACGCTGTTGGGGTTGATGCAAGTTCCCGGTCACTTGCGGCGGGTAATCGCCGAGGAAACCGAAGTTTACACTATGGCAGCACCGCCTAAGTTTTTCGGGAAAGGTTCTGTCAGTCAGTGAAGTTAAACTGAAAGAGAAAAGTCGTTTGGAGTAACTGAGATGAGCAATTTAGTTCGCATAATCGCCGCCATTTTTATTCCCCCTCTGGGCGTATTTTTGACGGTCGGCATCGGCACAGATTTTTGGATCAACCTGCTTCTAACCTGTTTTTTCTGGTTTCCGGGTATGATCCACGCCATTTGGGTAATTACCAAGCACGATCGGGGCTAGGTTGTTTGTTTGTGTTAGATATTGTTAGGTAAATCAACCCGAAGACTTGTAGATACTGTCTTGAACTGTCAAGGGGTAGCAAGTAAATAATTGGGATCGAAAGGCTTTTGGGATTTTAAAATCCCAAAAGCCAAATGCACCAAC
>JARCMA010000035.1 GCA_030248405.1 Microcoleus sp. MP8IB2.171 | reverse complement strand
TCGGCTCTTTCTGAGATTTCCATAGGCTATTTGTTAACTTATATTAAATAATTTATATTTTGCCTAAAATACTTGACATCTGCCCTAAATCAATTTAGGCTTAAGCCAATAAAGATTAGACAGCACCAGAACCGCAACTTGTGCTGTAGGGGAATTGTTGTCTTTTCTTCAATCTGTCATTGTACGCGGTTTTACCGTTACAAAGCATCAAACCTATCCAAAATTATTGGTCAAAGCTATGTTGCAAGATTCCGCATCGAACCAAGTATCCCCCCAAGTTTCAACCAACCAAAGCTTTGAGGGCGATAATCGCGAATCCATCCGTCACGTCATCATCGGTTCGCCGCTGGGAGTACGGCGCACTATCCATCAACTCCACGCCTTGCGCTACGCGGAGGTTGCTCTTTGGACGCATCAGATCGCCATTCCCGACAATCGCATCGTCATTACACCGCAACAGGGAGAAATCATGAGCTTGTTAGTCAAGTTGATTCGGTTGGATTGATGTGTTAATGTGCGATCGCCCTTTCGAGCATTGTAGTCCAAAGTGCGATCGCACATCTCCCCTGCTCACCCGTGCTAAATCCGGGATTTTTACATTCTTTATTTCTTAGTCCGCGGAGGCGGACATTGTTTGTATAGCAGCGGTTTCAACCGCCGATTCTTTGGGAATATCTAACTTATTACAGCCAATTTGTCAACCCCCAAAGGTCGATAAATTGTATCCCTTTGCTGATAATCCCGCCCCAAAGAACGAATCGCATTCTGCAAATCTTCCACAGACTGACAACTGCCGCCAACCGCACCGGCCATCGTAGTAATGTGCTCTTCCATCAAAGTGCCGCCGATGTCGTTGCAGCCCCATTTTAGGGCTTCTGTAGCTCCTGCTAAACCCAATTTTACCCAGCTTGGCTGGTGATTAGAAATCAAATTTCCCAAAAAGATTCTAGATACAGCGGTGAGCAACAATGTATCTGCTAAAATGGGTTGGTCGCGGCCGACTCGACTGCGTAAAGGAGCCGGTGCTTGCTGTCCGACAAATGGTAGTAAAATAAATTCTGTGATGCGTGCCCCATAGTTTTGGTCGATCGCAGTTTGTTGGAGCGATCGCACTTTTTCTAAATGCAAAACCTGCTGTTCGGCTGTCTCAATATGCCCGCAAAGCATCGTGCTAGTTGTCGGCAAACCCAAGCTGTGAGCAGTTCCCACTATTTCCAGCCAAGTTGCCGAATTTAGTTTTTCCGGGCAAATCACCCGTCGCACGGCATCATCGAGAACTTCCGCAGCGGTTCCCGGCATCGAACCAACTCCCGCATCCCGCAAAGCCGAAATTACATAGCTGAAACTAAGATTATCTTGTCTGGCAATAAATTCTATTTCTTGTGGCGAAAAAGCGTGCAAGTGCAACTGCGGAAACTTATCCTTAATAGTTTTCACCAATTGCAGATAATAAGGCAAAGATGCGCCATTTAGTTTAGCTTGAACATTTAAGCCACCTTGCATACAAATTTCCGTTGCACCCCGCTGCACTGCATCAGTTGCTTTTTCGAGAATTTGGGCTGCATCTAACCAAAAAGCTCCCTCATCTCCCTCGTCGCGACGGAATGCACAAAAACTACAATGCTGCTCGCAAATGTTAGTAAAATTAATATTGTGGTTGATAACATAGGTGACAGTATCCCCTGATTGTCGGCGACGGAGCAAGTCAGCGGTTGTTTGAATTTGGGCTCGCGCCTCTGGATCTCTTGGCTGCAAAAGTACCAAGGCCTCTGCGGTAGAAATGTTATAACCTTGTAAAGCTCGATCGAGAATTGCATCCACAGTTTTCTTTTCAACTCAATTACAGAATTACTGACTAGAATTAAGGCGTTTTTATATTTTAACTAATCAATTATGGAGGAACGATATTTTACAATCTCAAGTTCTACCAAACTATCCTTGACTTTCTGAATACTGAAATTATGGGCAGCTACCAACCAAATCAGGTCTTGCCAGTGCCGTCGGGGCCTTTGCAAATTCCTGCTATACAAACTTTTGGTTCAACTTTTGTACACGCAGGCACACCGCCAATTTATTTTTCCCTGATAATTCCCACCTACAACGAGTGCAGGAATATCCAGAGTATTGTGGAAAAATTGAGCCAATTGCTCGATGGTATCCTTCCCAGCAACTACGAATTAATTGTAGTCGATGACGACAGCCCCGATCGCACCTGGGAAGCCGCCCTGTCCCTGACACCGGAATATCCGCAATTGCGGGTGATGCGCCGGGAAGAGGAGCGGGGACTTTCCACGGCGGTAATTCGCGGGTGGCAGGTGGCTCGGGGCGAAGTTTTGGGCGTCATCGATGCCGACTTGCAGCATCCCCCAGAGACGCTATTGCAGCTTTTAGCAGAAATTCAGCGGGGAGCCGATTTGGCCGCTGCCAGCCGCCACGTTGCCGAGGGTGGGGTGAGCGACTGGAGCGTTGTCAGGCGATTTTTATCGCGGGGCGCTCAAACCGTGGGGTTGGTGATTCTGCCGGGAGTGGTGGGCCGAGTTTCCGATCCGATGAGCGGCTATT
>JARCMA010000034.1 GCA_030248405.1 Microcoleus sp. MP8IB2.171 | reverse complement strand
CTAAAAAAGTTAAACACAGAGGTACTGGAATAAAAATGAATGCTCCTGTTTTTAATATCTTAAAGCCTCCCAAGCCTTAAGTAAACCGTATTGTATTATAACTTAACTATTAGACTAAAAATGATTAATAGAGATTTTACTAACAAAACAGATAAGTAAAGCTTATATAAAAATAAAAATATTTAAATTAGGTAGTAAATACTGATAAATATTTAAATAAAAATATAAAAAATAAAGATGTAAAGAGAGATAGAAAATAGAATGATTAAGAAGGATAGGAAAATGAGTAAACCCCCCCCCTAAAGGACTTCGACTACAAATCGGGCTTTAAGGTGGCAAAAATGGCTGTTTCTGTGGCGATTAAGAGCGAAGTGTTATGGGTAAAATAGGCAAGAGCTATTTTTGACCACAAATACTGTGAGTTATCGAAAATAATTATTGCTTCATATATCAAAATATGAGGTGCAAGCACTTTGTCTACACTTTGTCTACACTTTGTCTACACTTTGTCTAGTATCTGTCTAGCATTTGTCTAGTATTTGTCTATAGGTAGCTTTAAATGTATCTATTTAGTAAATATCCCCCCCTAATATGGGGGGGTAAATAGTAAAAGTCAAGCTGTAAATTAATTTAACTGTTCGCTCTGGCAGTGACGTTTAAATTACATAACCACGATATACGCATAGTGTGAGTTAAACTTTTAAGTGTCAGGTCGGACGGTTTAAGGGTAGGTGTTTTTTGTTGGATAGGTTTAAACCTTTAAATAAACCTTTAAATAGTAAATATAAGTACGTACTCACTAAAGTTTTTTAGTAAGCTAGCTCTAGAATAATGGTAGATGAGACTGCTTGTGTAGTGGTAGCAGTTAAGTGACACTGATAGGTAGTAAGTCAGTCACTGTAGGAGTCAGAAGTACCTAAATTGGTTAATTTACTAGATAACTCCTAGAATCTGAGCTAGTGATGGCTGTAAGTGTTGGTAAATAGTAATCATACCAATCTTCAAAAGGATTTGTCCCATCTGTTCTCAGGTAGTTGCGAATTTCCCTGGGTTGTACTTCCATAATTTTATCTTAATCTTTGCCAATTTCTATCATAAGCGCGTGAAGCGTAGCTATCCCGTAGGGAATCGCCACCGCATTCAAAAAGCAAATCATACTTAAGACAGAGGCATTCTACCGACAAAATAGTAAACCTTGTTTGAGGAAACAAAGTTTAAATCAAACAGGGGATTGTCAATGAACTTTAAATCGATCGCCAAAACCAATCTACTATTCGGAAGCCTGATAATTAGCCTCGGATTGCAAACACTTCCAGCCGCCGCCGCAGTCACCGACGCGCAAGTTTCCGCCCTCGTAGAAGCGCTGCGACAATCCGCGCCACCGCAAACCGCAAATGACGGAATGTACAGTCAGTGGCAAGTTTTACCGGGTAATATTTCCCGCTGGGCAAAATTTTGTACCAAACAAGATTTAACACCCCAACAATTTGAAGCCGACGCGACAAAAGCCAAATCAATTGTTACCTGTATCGTAGGGGATTTGCTGCGCGACGAATACAAAGCTAGCAGCAACAATGAATTAACCGCTGTACGCCGCGCCGCTTGCTGGTGGATGACTGGGGAATCCGCAGCTTGCAAAAGTGGCGCAACTGCTACTTATTCGGATAAAGTTGTCAGTATTTACCAGCAGCAGCGGGCTAAAAAGTAAGGTTTGTGCTGCGGGATGAGTGATTTTTTTGACCGCTGATTAAGGCAGATAATTTTGTGCAGATAGACAGATAAGAGCGATTTGATATCAAATTCAATTATCCTATAAGCGCCAAAGATTCTTGAGAACATTAATCAGCTCTTTCTGTCGTCGAGCGATTACTTCTGGCGTCCATTCCTGTTCCCGCAGCACTTGGGTAGTAAGTACAAAGGGTGAAATACCTGTTTTGGTGAAATACTTCTGCTTTTTCACATCAAAATCATAATTTTGTGCCTGACTGTTTTTCGCAGAAGATAGCAAAACTAAGTTGCCAAGACGATGCACATATTGATCTCGCTCTTGCTGACTAGGAAACCACTTCATCCACTCACTATTAGCGCCTGGATTTTGGGGAAGTACGTGCTCGACAGTAATCTTGGAGAAGTTGTAAGATGCTTCACCTTCTGACAGAGCAGCATCTAAGCGCAGCAAAACATAACGACTAATTTTTTTCATTAGGTAAAGGTCACTATCGAGGAATTTAACGATATTGTTGGACTCTTCAGGAGTAAACTGGAGCGGTGAATTGGAATTGAATAAGTCTTCCTCTTGTTCAATAGCATTTAGCAATCGGCTGTAACGTTCAATGCGCTTATTGATATTAGATCGGACAATCATTAAACCTGCCGCTAGGCGGTCTAAATCAGTAAAAAAACGCACCAAATTATCGGGGTTATTACGATTGCGCGATAGGTAAAAAATGGCCGACGGTACCCAGTCGAAATTCTCAATATTGCCTAAAAATTTAAACAGTTGATTTATTTCTTCTGCACGCCAAACACTTTCATACCTTAAGCTCACAATTTCTGAAAAAGCATTAGCATAAGGAGCTAAAATCTCATCAATAAATTGCTGAGGCGCCGCCGCAGGATTGATG
This sequence comes from Microcoleus sp. MP8IB2.171, assembly GCA_030248405.1. Taxonomy (GTDB): domain Bacteria; phylum Cyanobacteriota; class Cyanobacteriia; order Cyanobacteriales; family Microcoleaceae; genus Microcoleus. The sequence continues at coordinate 3,165 of JARCMA010000034.1, read as the reverse complement.
TTTTCCTGAAAATCTTTAAGGACGCTCTTGTTGAGTTTTTTCTTGTCCTTAATCATGCGAATATGAGAAAACAGGTTTTTGAATAGCTCGCGTCCCAGATCCTCCTCGATATCTTCCCACTTTTTAGTATATTTTTGTTTTTGCTGTTGGGGTATTTTTCCAATAATGTCAGCTTTCAAGATATCAGTTAGGGAGAGATCTAATCCCCTATTGTTCAACACAGAAAATATACGATATGCAGAGTCAAAGTCAGGCGTAGAAACCACTACCAAGAAGCACTGAGTAATGATGAACTGGGCAAGGCGTATACAGCACTGTTCGCCTATCGCCTGGAAACGTTGCAAGAATAAATGTGCATTTTCTTTAATCAGCTTCTGACTCTCCATCAGATCAGCACTGTTCAATTCTTTGAGCTTGTTAATACCACCTTCATTTTGAATATATACCTTAAAAAAGTCTGCATCTTGCTCGCGCAAAGTCAGACGGTAACGATTAGGAGTACCCGCAATTAAACTGCCTTTTTGGTATAGAAAAGTGGTCAAGTCATTGGCGTGTTCTATTGGCAATGATGCCCTAAGAGCAGCTAGTAGTATGGTGAGCGTGGTTAGACGTTGCTGACCATCTACAATTTCAGCGGCTGGCTGCTCCGATTTAATCAAAACAATGCTACCTAGAAAGTAGGGGTTGAGTTCATCAATCGTCTCGTTACCATCTCCCAAGAATGTTAAGAGGTCTTCCAGCAGTTCCCCAGCTTCCTCCTTTGTCCAAGCATAGGGACGCTGGTAGAGGGGAATGATGAACACAAAGTCATCGCTAAAGATTTTCCTAATGGGATGTTCCTCACCCTTGATGCTGACACGATTCATGCTGGGTTCCTGTGTTAGATGTGGTTTGTAATTGCTTGTTTAAATTCAATTTTCCCTGTTACTAGGATACCATACTCAAGCTTGGAAACGCTAATTGTCAATTTAGCCTGTGCAGGCTGGTTTAATCCGTCCCGCCGCAAGTTTCAATAATCTGCGGCTAAATTACCCATTTTCCGCCTGACTTCTGATCAACTTTTGCACACTCCCCAACGCCCGATTTAATTCGTAACTCTTTCTTTCCGAATTTTGCAAAAAAGCCTGCTGTTCTTCTTCAATCATTAACACATCCTGCCGCACCAAACCATCTAATAATTTTTGAGCGGCACCGAACAAACTATCTTTGATAAACCTGCGAAACCAAACAGGCAATTTGTGCAGCCGCCAAAACGCATTTAATGAGGTAAAATGAATTAAATAAGCGCGAGTTGCTGTCTCGCTTACCGGACAAACTAAGCAGTAAATCTTAAAGTCGCTTCCCAAAGTTGAAACCCAATGCGGGTAAACGTAACTCACCTCTAGGGGTTCCGGGTGCAGCTTCCGCAGAGATTTAAAAAATAACTGGGAAATTGACCAAATCTTATCTATTTTGTAATAACTTTGTGCCTGATAGCTGGCTGTTACTTGATGCTCGTCTTCTACTAAAGTATCTAATACTGGATTTGCCCAAGCTTGCAAGTCTTCGTGCAAGTGTCCGTGGTACATATCCATCAAGTTTTCAATTAAAAATGAATAGTGTGCCTGACAGTCGATGACTGAAACTGTCGCAATATAATTGAGATGTTCCCACTCAGGCAAATCCAGTAAATTGGTTTTTTCGGCTTGGGTTGCGTCGCCGGGAAACAGCCAAATAAAACCGTTTTGTTCCTTGACTGGATAAGAGCGAATTTTGCAGTTAGGTAGCTTTTGATTTTCTGCTAAATAATCGACTTCGGCGCATTCTCCGCTGGCATTTAACCGCCATCCGTGGTACGCGCATTCGATTAAATCGCCTTTGATTTTGCCGTGGCTGAGTTTAACTTGTCGGTGTGGGCACCTGTCTTCTAAAGCGTTGATTTTTCCTGCACTGTCGCGGAAAAGCACGATCGCCCGATTCCAGATTTTCGCAGCTAGCGGCTGAGTTTGCACCTCGGTGCTGCGGGCGATTGCATACCAGCGATCGAGATTAATGTCCAACTCGCGGATGTGAGTTTTTTTTCCCCTTCCAGATACCGATTTTATCGCGTTGTTTTCCATTACAAATGTTCCCAGATTACGCCCATAAAACAACCCAATTTTACAAAATAACAGCCCGGAAAGCAATGACCGTAAATTTTTCTAAATCTCCGTTCTGACAAATACCTATCGCTAGCTAAATGCTTCAACCACCCCGGCGACAATCGAAATTTTAATAATCTTGAAGCATTGCGAAATCCGTATTTGGAACAGTCGGGCATAAAATCTCTCGCTGCACCTAATATGTAGCCTATTGTAGCAGGTGTTTCGACTTCCGAAATATTATCTAAAAAGACGATTTTTCCGTGGGGATTTAACATTTTTTTAATTGCATCGAAGGCGGCGGGGAGGTTGGGCAGGTGGTGAAAAGTAGCAGCACTAACTATTAAATCAAATTGGCGATCTAGCGCTAATTGACTGGCATCCATTTGGATATATTCGATATTGGGGGCTGAACGTTTTTGACTGGCGATCGCCAGCATTTTTGCTGACAAATCGACGGCGACAACATTATCGTAATACTTGGCTAATTCAAAAGCAAGAATTCCCGAACCGCAGCCAATATCTAATACTGCACCTTTGCTGGTCGAGAGATTTTTAGTAAAGAAATCGTTCTGGCTTTGCAAGGTGGCGGCGAAATCGTATTCTGTTGCAAAAGCATCAAACATTACAGATTTATTGCGAATTTTGCAGTTACTCTTCAGCATCTATTATTGCTTTATACTGATTAAATAATATTTTAACCGCAGATGCACCCAGCTCAACGCAGATATTTTTTTTGTTTCCAAGCTCTGCCTTTTCCCCTCATGGAAACCACACCCACAAACTGTAACTCATCTTAAAAAAAGAATGCAACTGTAGGAAAGCTCCAAACCCTACTTGAATCAGTCATTCCCATTTCTTCACATCTAAAATCTAAAATCTAAGGAATGAGAATTAAATAACCTGCAATGCGTGATTTTCTTGTGGGATGGGCGTCTCGCCCGTCTATAAGGCAATACGGTTCACTTAACATATTTATGCCCCGGAGATCCCCCTAAATCCCCCTTAAGAAGGGGGACTTTGAGGGCATTCTTGTCCCCCCCTT
>JARCMA010000276.1 GCA_030248405.1 Microcoleus sp. MP8IB2.171 | reverse complement strand
CCCAAGAAAGCTTGAATAAAACTTATCTCATCAAGGCGAGCGCGAATTCACTCATCTTTCTAAATGCTGTTTTCTGACTTTTTCAGCAAGCCCTAATTATTTCTGGTAATCAGGAATTTATTCCTCATCACAATCTGAGGAATAAATTCCTCACTACAAACCTGTAGGGACACGGCGCAAGTGCCGTGTCCTAATCGCCGCTTAATAATGACTCCCAGATTTCCGGTAGTGCACCGCTGTCACGCCGTCATTTTTCAGCAAATGACCGTTTTCAATCGCCGCATAAACTACCCAGTGATCGCCGCATTCCATCCGACTTATCACTTGGCATTCCAGGTAAGCTAAGGCTTCAGTCAAAACCGGACAGCCGTTGCTAGCTTCCATTGTTTCGACTCCGGCAAATCTGTCTTCTCCCGGAGCAAAGTTTTTCATGAAATACTTCCGCAACTGTCGCCCTTCGGCTAAGATGTTGAGCACAAATTTATCTCCGGCATACATCAAAGCTTCGATCGATCGATCTTTCGCCACCGCAATCGTTATACCGGGGGGATTAAACGTTGCTTGCGACACCCACGAAGCCAGCATGGCACTGCTAACATCCCCGCGCTTCGCCGAGAGTACGCACAGGGAACCAACCAATCTTCCTACTGCTTGTTCAGTGCGATCGCTCCCACCAGTCAACTGTGGTCTCGGTGCCCGCAATTTTTGCGATTTAATCAAAGCTTGAGCAAAATCCGTTCCCGCCTCTTTGCACTCGTGAATCGTCGCCGCCGTCGGCTTAAACTTGGCTCGAATCGGCTCAAATCCGATGCGGAAGCCAGCATCTTTCAGCTTGCCTTCCACTAAGTCGATCGCCTCTCCACTCCAGCCAAAAGACCCGAAAACCCCGGCTAATTTGCTCTTAGTTGCGGTAGATAAAACAATTCCCAAAGCAGTTTGAATTTGCGTCGGCGCGTGTCCTGCTAGCGTGGGAGTTCCGATGATAAATCCCGCGCATTTTTCGATCGCCTCTTGAATTTCGCCCGGTTCGGCAAATTCGCAATTGATACTTTCCACCGCAACGCCGGCTTTCGTAATTCCTTTGGCGATCGCCTGCGCTAAAGTAGCCGTATTTCCGTAAGCCGAAGCATAAATCAAAGCAACTGTCAAGTCTTTTGAATTTTGTTGCTGGCTCCATTCCCGATACAAATTGCTCAGTTCATTAAGGCCGTAACGGACGATCGGGCCGTGACCCGGAGCATAAAATGCTGCGGGTAAATCGGCGAATTTATCCATTGCGGTCAGCACTTGTTTTGCCTGAGATGCGTGCAGAGAATCGTAATAATAGCGACGATCTTCGCTGTAAACACTCCACCCTTCATCAAATACTTGGTCGCCGCAAACGTGAGCTCCAAATAGTTTGTCAGTGAACACGATTCTAGTGTGCGGATCGTAGGTGCAAAGTTGGTCAGGCCAGCGGGGAATCGGAGTCGCGATGAATTTTAAGGCGTGACCTTTTCCTAAATTGAGAGTTTCTTCTCCCCGAACGACCATAATGTTTAATTCTTGGTCGGGAAAAGCGGCTCGCAAACTAATTGCCGCTGGATTCGTGCAAACCAAAGCTACTTCAGGAGCTAATTCTAACAGAGCTTTAATCGTGGTTGCTCTGTTAGCATTGAAATGCCCCAAAATTATGTAATCCAGCTTTGTCAAGTCCACCCGTTGCTGCAAAAATTCCAGGTAATTTTGAGTAAAAGATTCCCCCGGCGGGTCGAACAAAGCAGTTTTGTCAGCTTGAATAATATAGCTATTTGCTGTCGTACCCTTTTGCAGCGAATACTCGACTTCAAATTTGAGTCTGTCCCAAGTCCGCGATCGCACAATAAAAGTATCGAGGGCGATCGGGATAAACTGCACGTCGCGGGGTTTGGCATCCGATGCGAGTCTAGGAGTCAAAGTGTTAGTCATTAATTGCACCTATGAGAAACTGAACTACAGAACTTCTTTTGATTTCGTGCCAAAAATTGGTATCTACAATGTCAAACCTTGCACCTCTACCCTGTAAATTGGTATCCAGGTCAGTCAGAAATTCCCTGGTTGTCAAATCATCCCCAATTTGGATAAAGCTCACTCCAATTTCTTCGTCTTTATCTATTTTATTTGCTGCACTTACAATAATTTCAGCGACAGCAGCGGTATTTTCTGGTTTTTGATCTAGGACTGCAACAATTATTGCTCCTTTCTTCGCTGTAGCATTTGTTTTGCTGGCGAAATAATCACTAAAACTTGCTTTCAGAGCTTCTTCCAAATTAATTGCAGTCGGGTTTTCTGAATCAGGTTCCGTATTTTGTCGCTGCAAAATTTCAGCTAACCGGGCAACATTTGAATTTTTATACTTCCACATAGGAGTAGAAGCTTCGTAAAGAGTGATGCCGTCGCTGTCAAATTCCTGACATTTTTTTGCTAAGTCGATCAGAGATGCCTGTGCTTCTATCCAATCCTCGTACCAAGGATGTTGGGGATCTCTGCTGGCATCGCTTCTGGCAATAATAATTGTGTAATCTCGGTCTTCTAAAAGATTGGCAGGCATTGGCAATTCCCCTAGTTAAAATGGAGTCAAAATGACAACGGTTTGCCCGGTTTACTGCTTGTGGCGTACCCAACAGCCAGAGCCAGGTAAGGTGCGCCACAAGCACCATAAGTTGAGAGTTTTTGCGTAGCCAGTTGCGTCCGGGACTTTAACTGTAGGGTGCGTCAGTACATAGCCGATGATGAAGTCGAATAAAACATCGGCTGACGCACCTTACTAATACGTTTGGGGTGTGTTGACTCAGACAGTCGATCAATATATCGTTGAATTTCCCTCTTGCTTCTGACAACTGCCAACAGTCAACAGTCAACTGACAACAGTCAACTGTCAACCGTCAACTGACTTCCTAATAATGATTTCCAACTTTTCGGTGGTGAACTGCCGGCAGTGCATCTGGATTGGAGACGCGGCCGCTATCGACGATCGCATATACGATATGATGATCCGAAAGTTCCATCCGGCTGACTACTTCGCACTCCATGTACGCCAAAGCATCTGTCAGAATGGGAGAACCGTTGGTTGCTGGTTGAGTTTTAACTCCGGCAAATCGATCAGCACCAGGAGCAAAACGCTTTAAAAAGTGCCTCATCAAAGTTTGATAATTGCCTTCTTCGAGCACGTTGAGAACAAATTTATCTCCCGCGTGCATCATCGATTCAATCGCCCGATCCTTCGCAACTGCTATTGTTAAACCTAGCGGTTTAAAGCTAGCTTGAGTTACCCAAGAAGCTAGCATCGCACCGCTAACATCGCCTTTTTGGGCGGTGATGATGTACAGTCCGCCGCTGATTCGTCCCAAAGCTTTATCGAGGTCGCTGTCGAGGGATTTCATCTGTTTGACAGCCTTGTCCCGCGTCAGCCACTGTCCCAAGTCGGTGCCGGCTTCGTCGCAAAGTTGATAACTCGCTTCTGTCGGTGATTCTTTAATCAAAATGTTGGGAAATGCCTCTTTTAAACCCAACTCTTTGAACTTGTTTCGCAGCGGGTAAATCGATGCGTCATCACCGCCACCGGATTCACACAAACCGAAAGATTGTTTGTTGTTAGCCGCAACTAAAATTGTGTTGATAGCAGCTTCGGCATTCGCAGCAGCAGTACCACTACTCGGCGGCGAACAAATCACGATACCGGCGGCGGTACCGACAAGTTCGCGGACTTCTTGCAAGTCGGCGATTCTCAAATCCATCATTTCCACAGCGACACCGGTTTTGGTGATACCGTGGGCGATCGCTTGGCTGAGTCGATCGCTAAATCCGTAGTCGGAGGTGTAAAATACCGCTACAGTGGTTTCTGCCTTAGCTTGCGCTTGGCTCCACTTTTTGTAGCGTCCGGTAAGTTCCACCACATTGTGCCGCAGCAAGGGCCCGTGACCGGTCGCAACTGTACCGATTTCTCCCAACTCTGCCATCCGCTTCATCGCAGCGAGTACCGATCGAGCATTGGGAGCCATCAAACACTCATAATAAAAGTGGTAATCTTCCTCAACTGCTGCTAAATCGTCATCGAAGGTGCTGTCGGAACAGTAGTGCATCCCGAAAGCATCGCAGGTGAACAGCACTTGAGTTTTGCTGTCGTAGCTGAAAATAGTATCAGGCCAGTGCAAGTTTGGCGCCGATACGAATTCGATAATGTGGCCGTTTCCTAAATCTAATTTGTCCCCGTTTTTGACCACCAATCGCTCAAATGGTTGGTGTACAAGGTTTTCTAAAAATTGAATTGCTACTTTTGCCCCCACGACAATCGCTTGGGGTGCCAGCGCCAGCACGTCTTTGACTAAACCGCTGTGGTCTGGTTCTGTGTGGCTGATAATTAGATAGTCAATCTCTTTCGGGTCAATTTCGCCCGTCAGAGTGTCCATGTATTGCTGGCGAAACTTCTCGTGCGAGGTATCGACGAGGGCTGTTTTTTCACCGCGAATGATGAATGAGTTGTAAGTTGTACCGTTTTTGAGTCCGAATTCGATGTCAAAGCGGTCTCTATCCCAGTCCAGGCATCGAATTGCCGTTGTGTCAGGGGCAATTTCGACTTTTTCCACCGTCAATCTGCGTTGGACTCGTTCAGTCAGCGCTACCATCAGTGCCTCCTTGTCTGTTACCCATTACCTTATTGTCTTCATTCTGACACGTTTTTTTTGTAAATCTTTATAAAATTTCTTATGAGGCTGTTAAGTATCCCAAAAGTTATGGCATAAGGCAGTCCGGCAACGCGCACTGAATCGGGATGTAACGGATTTGAGGAAGAAGGAAAATTCAATAAAATCAATTTTCGGTCTATAAACAGTTGACAAAAAACCGATCTGTATGGTAATAAAACTGAGTTTTATCGGTTGGGCGATCGCCACTTTAGAAGAATATCACTCAAATGCGATTCTCGATCGCGCGGCAATTTGGATTAGGGACAATAACTCGGCATTTAAGTCCAATACGGTTTACTTAAGGCTTTGGAGGCTTTAAAATAATAAAAACAGGAGGATTCATTTTTACTCCAGTACCTCTGTGTTTAACTTTTTTGGATTTAAATTTTGAAACAGGTTTTTTGACAACTCTTGGGTTGTTTCTCTGAACTCTTGGCGGTAAAATTGTATCAAGTATCTCTCAATTCAACCAAGTT
>JARCMA010000275.1 GCA_030248405.1 Microcoleus sp. MP8IB2.171 | reverse complement strand
TTCTGGTTTTGGCTTACGTTAGTTAGCCTAGCTGTTTTTTTCGTGGTTTTCGCCACCCACTAACCATTATTATTTTCCGACCAGTCGTTTGAGCTTGGTGTCTCATGTGTATCGGCGGTTATTCTACCTGTAGTATACTATCATTATACTCTATTTTTATTTTAATAGAATACAGTGAAATTTGAAAAATAAATATTAAGTGACTAAACGCTTATAAGGTAGGCAATTAATTAAAGCCGTCCTATAAAGACGGGGCTTTAGACCCAATTTCTTGGTAAGTTTGAAAAAGACATGATGGTGAAACACCCTGGCACGGGGAAAAGCATCCGCGACAATGCCTTTGAAGGTCAGATTCTCCTCTATTTAAGAATCCAGCGTCTCTTCAGACCTGAGAGTGTCAATTCCCCAAGCTCAAGATCGCCATCCGGCAATATTGAGAATCATAAGATTGATCATAAGTCAACATTAAAACCTAAATCTTTACAAAACTCGGCTAATTTTAAAGACTTGCTAAAGCAATGAGGGGTTGTACCCCCCATAAGTTAGAGTCAGATATTATAGATGCACCCTGATGGCTTTCCCGTTCCACAAGAGCGGGATTTTTATTGGAAAGCCGGAGCGTTAAGTTTCACAATACCTACTACAGATAAAATGACGTGGGGATGCCAAGATTAAAGATATAGCAGAGCTAAAGCTCAAACTAGGGCGCAGATCATCGATCGAACCTCACCCCTAACTCTGCGAAATAACCCAAAGGCGGTAGCATAGTTTGGGAAACGGCATCAACTGAAGATGAACTTAGCCTCAGCAACAGTCCTGCAACAGGGCAAATACAAAATTAACGCGACTTTAGGGATAGGAGGGTTCGGCATCACTTACCGAGCTATCCACACCCATTTAAACCAAACCGTCGTACTCAAAACCCTCAACGAAAGTCTGCGCCAACACCCAGAATCTGCCCAATTTCAGCAGCAGTTTATTGCCGAAGCCCAACGCCGATCGCGGTGTCAGCATTCCAACATAGTCAGGGTAATCGACTTTTTTGAAGAAGCCGGACAGTCTTTTATTGCAATGGACTACATTCCGGGCCAAACTCTCGCCCAAATAGTCGAAACCGATCAGCCGCTGCCAGAAGCCCAGGCCCTGCACTATATTCGGCAAATAGCCTCAGCCGTAAGTACAGTTCACCACAGCGGATTGCTGCACGGAGATATCAAGCCAGAAAATATTATCCGGCGAGCCGATTCTCACGTAGTAATGTTAATAGATTTCGGAATTGCCCGCGGCTTTACCGCCGGCACCAAAGAAACCCACACTAACTTGCTCTCGCCCGGGTACGCGCCGATCGAACAATACCTCCATGACGGTAAATGTACACCGGCCACTGACATCTACGCGATCGCAGCCACCCTCTACTACTTCCTCTCCGGCGTGGCGCCCGTAGCAGCACCCCTGCGCGATCGCATTCCCTTGACTGAGTTACGGCAATTTCAGCCCAACCTCAGCCCAGGAATCGAGCGAGCCATCCTTCAGGGACTCGAAATCGACCCCCACAACCGCCCTCAGACAGTCGAAAATTGGCTCACCATGCTGCAAGAAACAGAGCGAGTATCAGTAAAAAGAAAAGGCAAGCAAAGTCTAAAATTGCCCGCACCTCCCCCGCCACAGTTGACTTTTCTGGCGTTTGTGGTAACGGCTGCAATTGCAGGCTGGATGGGTTTTGACCTAGCATCGCACTACAACAGTACCAGTCTCAGTAATCGGCCCAAAATTGAGTCCTTCCCATCTCTCGAAGATTTGCTCAAATCCCGCGATTTGTCAGGGCCGATGTTCGGGCAGCCATCTGTCGAAAGCAGCCCTCTCTACCCGATCGAACTCAACAAGCGTCCCAAACCCCCCTTAGAAAGCAGCAACCTTTCCGAACAGATCGACGATCCCTCAGAAACTAGCGCCGAACCTTCTGAGTCTCCAAGCCAGGAAACTCCCGCCCCAGAGCCCGAAGCGGAACCTGAGCCATCGCCGACGCCCGAACCCGCAGAGGAGCCTTCTGAGTCCCCCATTCCAGAGCCTCAAACCGAAATTGAGCCAGCTCCCCAACCAGAAGCCGCACCAGTACCGGAAGTTGCGCCCCTGCCGGCAGAACCGCCCGCCGCACCCGCACCGCCTGTCCCTGGGAGTGCTAGCGCTGAAACCTGGCCGTCGTCGGAATCCGCGCCGCCAGTAATAGCATCGCCGATCGAGCGATCGCCTGAGCCTGCGATACCAAGCCGCAGTGGCAACAATTCAGATAGTTCGATCGCACCTGATTCACCACCCCCTGTGGCAGATCCCACGATACCTTTTCCCGAACCTGCGACAAATTAGTATGGTTTTTGTTGGTTAAAAGTGCGGACAAATACTGGGTTTTATGAGTCAACAAATATTCGCTCAGTAGTTGAGATAATAATGCCCTACCTAGCCAAGGACTATCTTCCAAAAACTTCGGTCGAATCTGAAAATCCCAACAGTCGCCCTCTAAGTTTATCGAATATTTCCTATTCCCTCTACAATCCAAATGCCCGCAAAAAAATGCAGGACTGTTTTCTATTTTGATTTAAATTTTGATTTAAATTATGTTAGAATATGTGCGCGGCGCTGAGGTGGTGTGATGTCGCGGATTAATACTGCCAAGCTGCAAACATTTTGGTACAAAGCAACCCCAACCTCGAATTTGAGCCAGTGTAAGCGAGGCTTTTGTGCTAAGCCGTGGCGCGTTAGATTGTTCTAACTCTCAACAATCCCATCCCCGACACTCGGGGTGGGAGTGTCAATTTCCCCAAACTTCCTTCCTTTGGGAGCAAGCATCATCGGGGAAAAGCAAGTTATAATTTGTTGCGGAAGCGCACAGAGATTTTTTATGAGTAAACCCCCAGTTCATGCTTTTTTTGTAGGCAGAGCACTTGCCGAAGCACTGTACGAGCAATTAGAAAGCGCAGCAACCAACGCTTTCTCTGAACTCGGCAAATTTGACGCAGAACAAAGAGAACGCCTGCGACAGTTCACCGATCGAGTTGTGGAACGGGCCAATCGAGCTTCGGATGAGGCGATGCAGACCAGAACTGGCACTGCAAGCACCACCACCATTCAAGACATCCATCCTGCTGATTTGCAAGCGACTATTGACGAGCTGCGCGCCGAAGTGGCTCTGGTGCGATCGGAATTGCAGCGCTACCGCAGCACTTTGCCCTAGCGCTCGATCCTCCGACCACAACTATTATTTACGACTACGTGAGCGCATGGTTTTGCGCTCCTGCGCTCCTACTTTCAATCAAAGCAACAACATAAAATAAGCAATTTGGGAACCCAAGTGTCTGCTCTCCTTGATGACTCTGTTAATCGCCAGCGCTCCCCCAAGCACACTGGCGAAGCCGATGAGCCAAAAACTGCTGCTGGTAAATCCTACAAAAGTAAAGCTTATCGCTGGAATCGCGAAAAATATTCCCGGAAGCGGCGCTTCTTCGACATTTGGGCCTTTGTCTTGCTCTGGCTGGCTTCCCTCTGGCTCGACAGCAAAAATTGGAGCTACTGGGGAGGCGTGAGTGAAGAAAAGAAAGTTGCCAGACGCCGCTTTCAAGCTATCTGGGTTCGAGAAACCCTTTTGGATTTGGGGCCCACTTTCATTAAAGTTGGGCAGTTATTTTCCACCCGCGCCGATTTGTTCCCGGCAGAGTTTGTCGAGGAACTTTCTAAGCTGCAAGATAAAGTGCCTGCTTTCAGCTACGAGCAGTTAGAGCTAATTGTTGAGCAAGATTTGGGCAAGACAGTTCAAGAACTCTACCATAGCTTTGACCCAGTGCCCCTGGCTGCTGCCAGTCTGGGTCAAGTACACAAAGCTCAACTGCATTCGGGCCCGGAAGTGGTGGTCAAGGTGCAGCGGCCTGGACTGCGGAAGCTGTTTGAAATAGATTTGCAAATTCTTAAGGGAATTGCTCGTTACTTTCAAAATCATCCTAAGTGGGGCCAAGGCCGAGATTGGATGGGGATTTATGAGGAATGCTGTCGCATTCTGTGGCTGGAAATTGACTATCTCCATGAAGGCCGCAATGCTGATACTTTTCGCCGCAATTTTAGCAACTGCGACTGGGTGATGGTGCCGCGGGTTTATTGGCGGTATGCAGCTCCGCGAGTGCTGACTTTGGAATACCTGCCGGGGATTAAAATCAGCCACTACGAAGCTTTGGAAGCGGCCGGTATTGATCGTAAATTAATCGCTCAGTTGGGCGCAAAAGCTTATTTGCGCCAGTTGCTCAACGACGGCTTTTTCCACGCTGACCCACACCCCGGCAACATCGCTGTTAGTGCTGACGGTTGTCTGATTTTCTACGATTTTGGCATGATGGGGCAAATCCAGTCGAACGTCCGCGAAGGACTGATGGAGACGCTCTACGGCATTGCTTCCAAGGATGGACAGCGGATTATGGATTCTCTGATCAATTTGGGAGCTTTGGTGCCTACGGGTGATATGAGTCCGGTGCGCCGCAGCATTCAGTATATGCTGGATAACTTCATGGACAAGCCTTTTGAAAATCAGTCTGTGAGCGCGATTACTGACGACCTTTACGATATTGCCTACAACCAACCTTTTCGGTTCCCAGCTACTTTTACTTTTGTAATGCGAGCTTTTTCGACAATCGAAGGGGTGGGCCGAGGTTTAGATCCCGAGTTCAACTTTATGGAGGTGGCACAACCTTTTGCCATGCAGCTTATGACTAATGGAAATGGCCATGATACAAGTAGCAGCATTTTTAACGAAATCGGCCGTCAGGCGGCTCAGGTGAGTTCGAGTGCTTTGGGTTTGCCCCGCCGGATTGAGGAGACTATTGATAAACTCGAACAGGGAGATTTGCGGATTCGCGTCCGTTCTGCTGAAACAGAGCGCTTGCTTCGCCGCATGAGCAGCGCTCAAATGGGCACGAATTATGCTTTGCTGATGAGTGCTTTTACTTTGTCGGCGACAATTTTGTTTGTCAGCAATCAAGTCTGGCCGGCTGTCGCTGTGGCAGTGCTGGCGGCGGGTGCAGGGTTTGCTATGCTGCGCTTGTTCAAGCGGATCGATCGTTTAGACAGGATGTCATAAAAAGAATAGCGGAATGCGGGAAACGAGCGTGACTTCAGTCCTTCCTAGGGAAGCGACACGGCGAATTCATTCGCCTTCAATAAGAGTGCTAAAATTAAGCGGTGAGTAGGTATAATCAACTACGTGTTGAACCATTCCTAGTACGGCGAAATTCCGGCTACTTAGTACGGGGCTAGATACCCAACACAAAAAGATCAAGTAATAGCAGGGTGGGGAGCGTACCGAATTTTGGCTTTGTGTTGAACTCCGAAAGCAACTAAAGACATATAAGTAAGCGCAATGGCAGCGTCGCGAGACAGTTGTTTTGAGCGAAAGCGAGGCACCTTGACAATGCCTTTGAAGATTGCTTCGGTGGTCTATTCAAGAATCTCAGTGGCTTCAGCCCTGAGAGTGTCAAAATTGTGCAATTTGGGATGGGAAATTTCAGGTTTGAGATTTCTCGCCAGCCAAAATTTGACATCGAATGTTAAGTTTTGGCTGGCTGACCACAGATTGCTGAAATTTACAACATTTACGCGCTTTGAGGCTAAAAACCCGGTTGCTGCCTAGATTTCTCGCCAGCCAAACCTCTAATTTTGGGTAGAAATCCAGTTTTTTTTTTGCAGGTGCTGCTTAATTTACTGGATTTACCGAAATTTTAAGATGGGATTACCATCATACGATCTACAATATGAGGTCAAGGAAGTGCAATTTTTCCAAAACTCGCGATCGCGGGCTGCAGAATTTCAAGTCGGTTCGGGATTTAAGTTTTGGAAGAAAAAATTGCACCCCATTAAATCAAGCTTTCAAGTTCGATGAGTCCAATCACCCAATCTATGAAACGCTCTTTCGCAGGTAAGACAGACACAGGGCTAGTTCGTTCCGTAAATCAGGATTCGTACTACATAGACTCTGACGGGCGATTTTTCATAGTGGCCGATGGAATGGGAGGACACGCCGGAGGTCAAGAAGCCAGCCGGATTGCGACTCAGGCGATTCAATCTTATTTGCTCGAACATTGGGAAGGGCCAGATGATTCTCCGCTGTTGTTGGAAAAGGCTTTTTTAATTGCCAATCAAGCAATTTTGACGGATCAGCTCGACCACCCGGAGCGTGCTGATATGGGAACTACGGCTGTGGTTCTAATGTTTAGGGATGAGGGCCGACCCTGG
>JARCMA010000274.1 GCA_030248405.1 Microcoleus sp. MP8IB2.171 | reverse complement strand
TCAGAAGTCAGAGGTCAGAAATCAGATTAATGCCCAATGCCCAATGCCCAATGCCCAATGCCCAATGCCCAATGCCCAATGCCCAATGCCCAATGACTATTGACTGCTGATAACTTTGATGATTTTTTCACCTGGATTGAGGTCAAAAACTTGATCGCCCGCAGCATCTTTCCCCCAAAAAGCTATAGCATCAATAGTCGATCGCAGCAGGCGGCCAGAATTAGTAAAAAGTTTGACATCCGTACCCGGAACAGCCGGCAGCAAACCAACCAAAGCATCTTTAGGCTCTGCGAAGCGAAAAGCTTGAGTGCCAATTTCGCCGCGGTTAGTAAGTCTGACAGAACCCGCAGGCATTCGTTTTGCCCAACCCAACTCAGAAATTAGCACCAGACTGTCTTCCGGGTCGAGAGTGATGCAACCCACCAACTGTTCTTGCTTCCGCAACCTGGTTACTTGAGATCCCTGGGCGCTGCGGCCCATTGGCGGCAGTTGTTCGTCATCGATCTCAAACCGGAGGACTCGGCCTCCTGAAGTTGCGATCGCCACTTGCTCGCCGACTTTGCTCAGACTTGCACAGCGCAGCCGATCGTCCTCCTTGAGTTTAACAACAGTAACGCCGCGATTAGTCAAATCAGCAAATTCCTGCATCGGCAAACGTTTAATTTTTCCTTGCTGAGTCAGAGTTACTAAATCCACCCCCTCCGAATTTTCCGGCAAAATAAAGTGTGCGATCGTGATTTCCGACAAAGCGCGATCCGTACTGTCTTTAGTAGCACTAGGGGATAACAAACCGACAATCGGCTTTCCTCGGTCTTTTGGATTGCTGCTAGGAATATCAGCCACTTTCAGCGGGTAAGCTTTGCCGTTAGGAGTTAAGACTACCAAAGTGCGATCGGTTTTAGTGAGCTCTGCAGTCACAATAAAATCTTCATATTTGTCTAAAGCAGAAACCGATTTTTCGCGACTTTTCGAGCGCGGGCGATCGGTAGCCGGCAAGCGCCGCACGTACTGCTTGTGCGAAAATTCAACAATTGTTTCTTCAGGCTCTAGAACCGGCAATAAGTTAGGCTGAATCGTTGCCGGCGACAACTGCTTGAGTCCAGAATTTTTCTTACCAGAAAATTGTGTGTCTGTCTTTGCCGCGCGTCCTGTTTCCCTAGCAAATTTAGTGCGGCGGGGGTCAGCGTACCTGCGTTTGAGCGATCGCAATTCCTTCTTCAAAGCCTTCAAAAGTTCGCGCCTGTCGCTCAACAACCGCTGCAATTCTCGAATATTCCCCGTCAACTCATCCAGCTCAGCTTGCAAATGTTGCCTTTCCAAACCAGTCAGCCGGCGCATCGGCATCGCCAAAATCGCATCAGATTGACTTTCGCTCAAGTTGAGTCTAACTTGGAAAGTTTGCTTAGCAGTAGTACCGTCAGGAGAATTTCTGAGAATGTCGATCGTAGTATCGAGATTTGTCAAAGCCAACATTAAGCCTTGGACAATGTGACACCGACGTTCTGCAACCTGCAACTCGTAATTGTAGCGTCTGGTGAGAGTCACTTCTCGGAAATCCAGAAATTCCTGCAACAATTGTCTGAGCGTCAACTGTCGGGGTTGACCGTTGACAATTGCCAGTAAAATCGCCCCAAAATTTGTTTGCAGGTCAGTTTGTTGGTAAAGACGAGCTAGCACCGCTTCGGGAGCAAATTCTCGCTTGAGTTCAATCACAACTCGAATGCCATCGCGATCGCTCTCATCGCGCAAATCAGAAATACCATCAAGGCGGCCAGCATTCACCAACTCCGCCACCTTTTCAATCCAAGCCGCCTTATTCACCTGAAACGGAAACTCCGTCACGATAATCGCCGTTTTAGTACGTACTTTGCGATTACCAGGCACTTCTTCCACCCCAGCCACACCCCTGACCGCAATGCTACCTCGACCCTTAGTGTAGGCATCAACAATGCCCTCTGTAGAGACGATTTCCCCTCCGGTCGGGAAATCCGGGCCCGGAATTAGTTCGAGCAACTTCTCATCCGAGAGTTCTGGATTTTCAATCAAAGCAATTAAACCATCTACCACCTCGCCCAAATTGTGAGGCGGAATATTAGTTGCCATCCCCACAGCAATCCCGGTACAGCCATTGAGTAACAGAAACGGCAACTGAGCAGGTAGTGCCGTCGGTTCCTGTTCGGAACTGTCAAAGTTATCGGTAAAATCAACGGTTGCGTCACCGACTTGGGTTAGCATGGCTTCGTGGGCGATCGGTGCGAGCCTAGTTTCTGTGTAGCGCATCGCAGCAGCCGGGTCATTGTCCACCGAACCGAAATTGCCGTGACCCGCAAGCAAAGGATAGCGGCTCGAAAACTCCTGAACCATACGCACCAGAGCGTCGTAAACCGATTGGTCGCCGTGGGGGTGATATTTTCCCAAAACATCTCCAACTACCCGGGCGCACTTGCGGTAAGGTCTGTCTGGTGTCAAACCGAGTTCGTGCATCGCGAACAAAATTCGACGGTGCACGGGTTTTAAACCGTCGCGGACATCAGGCAAAGCTCGCCCGACGATCACACTCATGGCATATTCGAGGTACGATTGCTGCATCTCGGCGTGCAGAGGCGTAGAAATTACTTGCCCGGAAAGTAGGTTTAGTTGTTTGGCCATGAGTCCTTATGTCCGTTAATTCCTGAGTGAAGACAGCCTCTGTCAATAATGCTCAGGTTGCCTGTCTCGAATGAAAAGCGTTTGCTTTCAAGCAAACCGATAGTTCGATAAAACCGCCCAGCAGGAGGATAAAAATAAATTTAACAGGTTAAAGCAAAATCAGAGTGCCGAAGACGGGCAACGCTTGCCTCTTACTCTCCACTCTTACCCTAACCTCTATATTGCCGACCTTTGCGCCTACCTGTCTATTTACCTTCTGCCGTGAGAAGGTTGATTCACAGGAGAACACGGAATGCCAGAAACTCAGAACGTAGTGAGGCTGTAGCTCTTCCTAGGAAAGCGTCACGAGGGACTTGAGTCCCCGTCAATCTATGATAGAATTTAATTGCAATTAGGAATAACCATCTACACGAAGAAATATTTTATTCAGGAGAAACCCCGGATTGATCTAGTCTCAGTACAGCCGTAGCGTGGATCAAGCAGCAATGGTTGACGATCGAGCTTACCGTATTTTGGCAAGCGTGATGGACTCCGAAAGTATTAAAAAAGAAAAGTAAGCCCAATTGGAATACCTCTGGTACTGGTACTTGTTCTAATCGTGTAGAGGCGACTGGACTATGAGTGAAGTCCAAGTTTTGGGCTTATTCAACCATAGAGCGTAGCCGTGACTCGCTGAGAGTGTCAAAAATGCCGATATTGATGAATTGCATCAGTCAAAAGCTCTCCTGGCGATATCTCCGAGTCTGGCCTCCGCTTGATGAAAGAAAGCGTCGATATTTTAAGCCGTTTTGATGGGTTAAAACTGAGAATTAGGAATCTCCAACAATCCCCGCTAGATTCGCTACTCCGAATGCTGTGGCGACGGGAGTATTTGATACTCCCCACTGATGAATCAGGGGGATTCTTGACTAAGACCACAAAGGGACTTTCAAAGGCGTTATCAATGCGCCTCTACTGACTTCTTTGAGACAAATCCCCAAAGTTGCCGCTACTTTTCTACCGATATTGCCTGCCCCATTGCAATCTGCATTAATCAACAAACCTTCAAGAGTGCGATACAATCCGCGCTTAACTCTTTGACCGCTTGGTTGCCACCCTTCTGGTTTTTCGCAGAATTTAGGTAGGGCTTGCTGAAAAAGTCAGAAAACAGCATTTAGAAAGATGAGTGAATTCGCGCTCGCCTTGATGAGATAAGTTTTATTCAAGCTTTCTTGGG
>JARCMA010000033.1 GCA_030248405.1 Microcoleus sp. MP8IB2.171 | reverse complement strand
CTCTTTTCCCGGTCTACCGATTTTTCTTCCCCGTTGCAATACTTGCAAGCTTTGGTGTTAGGGTTTATGTCTCCATCGTCACGGGTGGGTCATTGACCACTCAAATTATACCAGTAAAGCCGTCCTAAAAGGCTTGCCCTGAGCTTGCCGAAGGGACGGGGTTTCTACCCAAATTTTCTGATGAAGGGCACGGCGTCTAAGTGCTTACCCGTAGCTCAAGATGGATGCAATTGCTAAAATAGTGTGATTTATACCTAAAGGAATAGATATTTGCACGCAGTATCTGTCACAATTTCTTTTAAGAAATGTTAACGTGAGACATCTTGGGAATTACCAGTTCCGCTCACCCACTCTAAAAATCCTTGAAGTGAATTCTGTCGCGGTAGCGATTGTTCCATAGCGGCTAGCGCACACCCGAAAAAGACCACACTGCCCAAAATTGCAATCAGCGGAAAAGGCTTACCCAGCCCAAAATCCCGCTGAAGGCGAGCTAACGGTCTGCTCTCGCGCCTGAGCATCTTTCCCACCGTCAGTTGTTTGAGACTAAAAGGATCGCGCACAAAATGACCGCTCCAGCTAATTACCATATGAGAATGGCAGTGGGGACAAGTGAATAGTCCGCTGACCATCCCGACTGGGCCTACGACGCTGGAACGGTTGCAGATCGGGCAAGTGACAGAATGAGTGTTATAGGTGGGAGCGTTCATAACTGTTTTTCTTGAATAAAAAAAACTAACAAGTAATTGGGAGCCTGTGTTAACGCCTAAGGTATAGACCTTGAGAGGCACTTTTCCTTAATTCCTAGTTTACCGCTCCGATCGGGTCGATCGGAGCTCACTGCTTGGGAAAACCTTCAAATTGCCAATCCCGCAACGAGTGCAAGTCGGGAGCACAGGTGAGATTATATTGCAAGGGAGTTACGGTTATTCTGTTGTCGCGAATAGCTTGTACGTCCGTAGGAAGATCATGCGTCACCGCCGAATCGGGGATTTCTTCTACATCTTCTAACAATTCCCCAGCCAGCCAATAATAAGTTTTGCCGCGCGGATCGGTGCGCTTTTGAAATATGTCGAAATAGCGGCGAATGCCTTGACGGGCGATCGCAACTCCGGTAATTTCTGCTTGTGTGACTGCTGGTATGTTGACATTCAACAGCATCGGTTTCGCCATTGGCTGTTTTTCCAACTGTGCCAGCAAGGTGACAGCGAAATCCACCGCCGGCCCAAATTCCTGCGAAGTAAAGCTCGCGAGGCTGAAAGCAATGCTGGGAATGCCTTCCATAATTCCTTCCATTGCTGCCGAAACCGTACCCGAACAGATGATATCCGTGCCCAAATTGGGCCCGTGGTTGACGCCGGAAAGCACAAAATCCGGCGGTTTGTCAAGTAAAGCCCACAAACCTAATTTCACGCAGTCGGCGGGAGTGCCCGAACAGGCCCAAGCTTTGACGGCGGGGTCAAAAACAGATTCGATAATTTCGGCGCGGATGGGTTGGTGCATGGTGAGGCCGTGGCCTGTAGCGGAGCGCTCTCTGTCGGGACAAACTACGCTCACGTCGTGGCCTGCAGCAGCGAGAGCGTTGGCGAGGCTGCGGATGCCTTGGGCAAAGATGCCGTCGTCGTTGCTAATTAAAAGTTTCATTGAAATTTTTATAGGCCTTATAACAATACTAAACTAGATTTAACTAGGGCGATCGCTCTAACATCGAATTACTTATTACAAATTATCCGTAAATACCGAAAATATAAAATCTAAAAGCCACAATACTGTAGAGCCAAAATTGCGCTAAACTCAACTTGGCTCAAAACTGCCATCAATCTAAAATCTAAAATCTAAAATCTAAAATCAAAATGACTGTCCAGCTAAGCGACATTGAAACTCAACTAGAAACCCTCGGTCAAGAGTCCAAAAGTGCGATCGCCACTGCCAATACCCTCGAACAACTCGAACAGTTGCGCGTCGGCTACCTCGGCAAAAAAGGCCAACTCTCTCAAATTTTAGGCATGATGGGCAAACTGTCGCCAGACCAGCGACCCAAAGTAGGTGCGATCGCCAATACTGTAAAAGAAGCCCTACAAGCCGACTTAGAAGACAAGCGCGCCGCCCTCCAAACCGCCCAAATCCAAGCCAAATTAGCCTCAGAAACCCTCGATGTCACCATGCCGGGGATTTTTCGCCCCCAAGGCCGCGTCCACCCCTTAAACGCAGTCATAGACCGCGCTCTCGATATCTTTGTCGGCCTCGGCTACACCGTCGCCAACGGCCCGGAAATGGAAACAGATTATTATAACTTCGAGGCGCTCAACACCCCGCCCGATCACCCGGCGCGGGATATGCAAGATACATTTTACTTGCCAGGAGGCGACTTGCTGCGGACTCAGACATCATCAGTGCAAATTCGCTACATGGAACAGCACAAACCGCCGATTCGGATTGTCTCTCCCGGCCGCGTTTACCGCCGCGATACAGTTGATGCTACTCACGCAGCAGTCTTCCACCAAATTGAACTTTTAGCAATTGATGAAGGTCTAACATTTACTGACTTGAAAGGCACAATTAAAGAGTTTTTACGGCAAATGTTCGGGCAAGATTTGCCGATTCGTTTCCGCACCAGTTACTTTCCGTTTACCGAACCTTCTGCCGAAGTGGATTTGCAGTGGAACGGCAAATGGCTGGAAGTTTTGGGCTGCGGTACAGTCGATCCTAATGTTCTTAAAGGAGTCGGTTTAGACCCAGAAAAATATACTGGGTTTGCGGCAGGTTTTGGGGTCGAGCGGTTCGCAATGGTACTTTATGAAATCGACGATATTCGCCGGGTTTATGCTAGCGACTTGCGCTTTTTGCGGCAATTTTAAACAAGGGCTTGGGGTCAGTTCTACGAACCCTCTAGAGATTTTGCTTAAGCTACATCAATTTTTCAGTTTCAAGTAAGCAGACAAGAGCGACAAAACCATAAGATATGGTGGGCGGGTGAGTGCAAGTAACTCTTGCTATCCAACTTTTTTCAAGTCAAAACCCGCCCACCATATTAGTTTATTCATGCCCGCTTACTTAAGTAGACAAGGCTTTTGCACTTACCTACTTATTTATGGTCTAATTGCTAAAAACACCCTTGATGCTGTCAACAGTGCGCTCTACAGCATTCTTGGTATTATCTACTGCTTTCTGAGTCCGAGCTGAATCTTCCTCTGCTCTTTTCTCAATTCGAGCGGCATCTTTCTTAGCTTTGCGCTCTACTACACTACCATCCTCCGATGCTCGATCGACTTTAGCAGCATTTGTCTTGGCAGTTTCCTTAACCTTCTCTTCTGTATCTCGGATGAAGTTCTTCGCTCGTCCAGAATCTTTGCTGGCTTTTTCTTTAACCCCATCGCCCACATCTGCTGCTGCGATCAAGTTTACAGCAGGAGATGCCATTGCTGCGGTGTTAGAGAAGAACGCACCAGACCAAACGAAAGCCATCGCTGACACGCAAAGCATAGTTGCAGCCATCAAGCGCCCTAAAATCGCAAGCCGTTTCGTAAAATAATTCAGTTTCATAGAATACAAAAGGAGATATGACTTTCTATTTGTACTCGATCAGAGCGATCGGCGGAACCGTTCTCTAGATAGAGGTTATCCACCGACGAGCGGTTAAAAAAGTTCCCTCTTTTGATAGATTCAAGCCAGGAATGTCAGTCAATGGTAGATTTGAGACTTGAGATTTGAGATTTGAGATTTGAGATTTGACTCCACAACCGCCATTTGGCATCTTGAACTTTGGTGAGTAGATTGTAGATTTTAGATTAAAGATTAAACAATTGATATCAAATCTGTTAGGAGCGGAATTATTCATATATCTCTTCTCTGCATCTGCGTGAATCAGCGTCAATCCCTTGTCATCTGCGGCCGAGAAATTGTCTTTTTTTTACCGCAGATGAGGGCAGATGCAACACAGATTAACGCAGATGAATGATATCAATTCCGGTTTCACCATCCATCGGTAATTGTTGATTGTTGACTGGATTTGACTATTCCGATGCAACCGGAATTGATATGACTCCATAGGCGGAGCGCATATTCGCGCGCTTAATTAGATAGGCGGGAAAAATTATCTTTATGCCACTAAACATTAACTAGCGTGATTCAAGTTAAATTTAACACATTGTTTACGGTCAGTAAGTAGGTGCGACAGTCAAGTTATCATTAATCGGGCGATTGTTTTCATAAAATATCGCTTCTAAGGATTATTTCACGGAGTGACCATCGCTTTGGACTACATACATATTTTGCCGCTCATCTACTTAGTTAGGAATAGGTTGTTCCCGAAATTGTGCGTGGGATATCAACATATAATACTTATAATGACTAATCACAATTTAGTAAAAAAGTCAATACCGTTTCATCAATTCCCTTTAGTTTCAAAGACTTATATTTAACAATGCGATTTTCCTCAACATAGTCTGCAACCGCCGCCGAAATTAGCACCGTGTTTGGTTGCGCCACCTCTTGCAAGCGGGCGGCAATATTCACGCTCGGCCCGATCGCGGTATAATCCGATCGATCAGGGCCGCCAAACATCCCCACCACCGCAGTACCCTGGTGAATTCCGCAGCGAAACCGCACCGGAGGCACGCCATTTTCCCCAACAATTCCCTGCTCCAACCAGCCCTTGTTAAGCTCCTTCAGAGCTCGCAGCATTTGGCCAGCAGCAGCCACAGCGCGGCGTACTTGCTCATTAGGCGTTAGTTCCTCCGGCGCGCCAAAGAAAGCCATTACCGCATCTCCAACAAACTTGTCCACCGTACCGCCGCTGTCAAAAATAGCCTTAGTCATTGCCGCCAAATATTCATTCAAAAGCTCAGCTACCCGGCGCGAGCGCAGCGTATTTGCCATTTGAGTAAAACCGACAATATCGCTAAACAAAATAGTAATCAATCGCGGTTCCGGGCGCAAATCCAAGGCCAAATCTCCAGCCGCTGCTGCCTTCACCATCGCCGGCGGCAAAAATCGGCGCAGCACCGACTCAGTTAAATAACTGTTCAACTGCTGCACTCGGCGCTCGTTTTGTTTGAGGGCGATCAAATTCCGCACTTCCGCCAACAATTCTCTATCATTAAAAGGCTTGGACAAATAAGCATCCGCACCCCGTTCTACTCCTTCAATTCGAGTATCTTCGTCGGCTTTAGCAGTCAGCAAAATTGCCGGAGTTCCCTGCAATTCCTCATCCTCTCGAATCATCCGAATCAAATCCAAGCCCGAAATCAAAGGCATCATCAAATCAGTTATAATTAAATTAGGGCGACGTTTTTTAGCCACGGCAAATCCTTCTTCTCCGTTGCGGGCAAGCAAAACTGCAAAGCCGGCATCTCGCAGAATGGCCGACACATAAAAGCGCAAATCAGGATTGTCGTCAACCACCAAAACCGTTCCCACTGCTGTTTCTGATCTGATCGGTTGGAGCGCCTCAAAGTTATGATTTTCTACCTCATTTTCCGACAAATCTGCCTCCACATCTGCCAGTTCCACCGCAGCTTTGGATGAGTGAAACTCCGCAGGTATTTCTAGTACCTGTTCCGGGGGCAAGTGAGTCGAACCGAAGTGCAGCCAAACGGTAAAAGTAGTACCTTCGCCGTAAACTGACTCAACTGAAATTTGACCGCAATGGAGTTCGACTAATTCTTTGACAAGTGCCAAACCTAAGCCACTACCTTCGTAGGAACGGCTAGCTGAACCTTCGGCTTGGTGAAACCGCTCAAATAAATAGGGAATTTGTTCGGTGCGAATACCGATACCGGTGTCTTTTACTTGCAACAAGCAGTGAGAGCCGGCCGCTTCAACTTTCAGGGTGATAGTTCCGCCTTCTGGGGTAAATTTGACAGCATTTGATAGCAGGTTGTAAATAACTTTGTCAAATCTTTCCAGATCCAAATAAAGTAAAGGACATTCTTGCAGTTGGGTAATTAAGTGCAGTCCTTTTTTATCGCAGTAGGCGCGGAACGACTCTGCGGTAGAGTAACAGAAACCGACTAAATCGCAGGGGCGAAAACTCGGCTGCATCCGTCCGGCATCGAGCCGCTGCAAGTCCAGCAGTTGATTTACCAAGCGCAGGAGGCGGCGGGAATTACGCAAAGCGATTACGGCTTGTTCGTAGGGCAAGTCTTCTTGGCGCCTGCAAGCTGATTCTAGAGGGCCGATAGTTAGAGTTAAAGGGGTGCGGAACTCGTGGGAGATATTTTGGAAAAATTCGGTTTTGAGCCGATCGGCTTCCAGAAGCCGTTCTGCCTGCTGTCTGGTAGTCTGGTAGAGGCGCGACTGCTGCACGGCCAGAGCAGCTTGAGTTGCCACTATTTGAGCCAGGTCAATGTCTGAGAGTTTCCAGTGGCGGATGGTGTGATTTTGGCGCAGGGAAATGCTGCCGATGATTTTGCCTTCGGAGATTAAGGGAACGACTAACAAGGCGCGGGCTGGCGATCGAACTTGCAGTTCTGTAACATTTAACTCGGGGTGTTCATCGAGATCTTCGATCGCCACCGGCTCTTTTGATACCATAACTTGCAGCAACACCGGATTGCCCCGAATCGGCACTAAAGACTGTGGCAAAGAAGGATGGGCAAAAACCCAGGCGCGAGTGTTCTCAGCAGCATCACCAGAAGCCGCCTCGTAGCCCAGAGGGTTCGCAACTACCTCTGGACTGTCAATAAAACCCGGTTCTACAGCCACGGTATCCCTATGTGTGTCGTATAGGCCCACGCATTGGACATATTCATCATCTTCTGTCCACAGAGATAGGGCGCAGCCGTCAACTTGCAAAGCTTGGCCGAGTTGTTGAGTAATGGCTGCAAAAATATTTTGGGGATCGAGACTCGATCGAATTGCCGTAGTAATAGTATTGACTAGGGCCTCGCGCTTGGCCAGCGCCCGCACCTGTTCGTAAGCCCGGGCTTGAGAAAGCGCCAAAGCCGCTTGGTCTGCCACCGTAATTACCAACTGTACCTCGTGGTCTTGCCACTGGCGCGGTTCCTCAAACTGGTGCAGCGCCAAAACTGCCATCAGTTCGATTTTGTAAAACAGCGGTACGATCAAGCTCGATCGAATATTCGCAGCTTGATAAGCCTGCTGTCGTTGCTGATTATCCCAGTTTAAAACTCGATCGTCAGTTTGGGCATCTTGAATCACCTCCACATCCAGAGTTTCCCAAACCAAATCCGGCAGCAAATCTGGGGAGAGTTCTGCTACACAAGCATCTCCGGGCGTGACTTCCTCATTGCCCCCCAACCCTTTAGTTTCGGCTTTCTGGTAAACGAACCACTCATCGGCCACCCGGCCGTCTTGGAACGGCCGCAGCAGACAGCAACTCACCTCAAACATCTGCCCGACAGTTTCCACAATTCTTTGCAGCATTTGCTGGTAATTGGGAGCCGATCGGATAGTATTGGTAACGGCATAAAGCAGCGATTCTTGGCTCAAAGCACGGCGCAGTTCATTGGTGCGCGTTTTCAAAAGATTGTGAGTCTCAACAGCTTGACTGACAAGATTTATCAGCTCTTGAGCATCCCAAGGCTTGGTAACGTATTTGAATACTTTGCCAGCGTTAATAGCTTCAACTAAATCTTCAACATCCGTATAGCCAGTTAAAAT
Source organism: Microcoleus sp. MP8IB2.171 (assembly GCA_030248405.1). Classification (GTDB taxonomy): domain Bacteria; phylum Cyanobacteriota; class Cyanobacteriia; order Cyanobacteriales; family Microcoleaceae; genus Microcoleus. Next base: position 1,481 of record JARCMA010000033.1, on the reverse strand, counting down.
AATTCGGATCACGTCGGGGTACTGAGCCGCCGTCAGGCTGAGAAACTCCGTACCGCTCATTTTTGGCATTCGCTGGTCGGAGATAATCACCGCAACTTCTCCCTCTTTTGCCAAAATTTCGAGAGCAGCGGGGCCAGATTCGGCTCTGAGCACTTTATAGTCTCGATGGAAGGTGCGGTAAAGCAAGTCCAGGTTATCCGGTTCGTCATCGACGATCAGAATTTTTAGCTTAGGATTTTCTTGGGAATTCATGCACCGTTCTCCTGTGCCCCGGGGCTGTTCGATTTAATAAGTCTGATCAAAGGAAGAATTCGCCGATTTAAATTGCTGAAGTCAGACCATTTTCGATTTTCGATTTTCGATTTTCGATTGCGAATGACTGATGACATAAGGGTTGGGCTTTTGCCTAGAGTGCCATTATTTTGGGAAAATAGTATCACAATAATTCGTGGATATGAAGTTGTTGTGAGTGGATCGAGGCAAGCATCAACCTTGATTTTTGATGTCTGGGTTTTCAATTCGGAATTCTTCTGAGCCACAGTTATCTGTCGTGCACCCCAATTTTATTATTTAATGATATTCACATAAACTCGTCTCCCGATAATTTCCTTTCACCCCTTACCTTTATGCAGCAGGAGAGCAAACACAAATCTGGCCATTTTAACTGCCGTCTGGATATCTCATAATACATAGGAATAACCGTCCTGATTGTGAGTTGATTTCCCAAATTTATGTTTGCTCCTGGCTCCTGGGACTATTTTATTTGGTATGTGAAAGCTGTCCGCAGCAAGATACAATACACAACCAACATCTTCGCCTGTGTTTTTTCCCACAAGTAACAGCAACTTTAACAGTCAGCCAAGGATACCGACCACAACCCGGCGCCGAGCCCCTGACTGATATTCGGGGGTGGCCCACAGACCACAGAGGTGTCTGTGGGAGTGACGCAATTGCTGTACCATTTTAGTTAGACTTTCACTTTTTTCCCCGATCTCGGCATTTTTTGTGCCTCCTGCAGACCAACGCCCAAGCCAATTACTGCGGCGAAACACCGCAAGCTCGAGCATCCATCTGTTAATCTTAGCTAGGGATGTACTCTCTGGAAACCGATCAGTCGATTTTAGATTTTAGATTTTAGATTTACTCCACAGATGAATCGGGGAGCTTGAACTAGGGTCTAAAATTTTGATCTGTCCCCGACGAGTGTCGGTGGCTTGTATCGGTTTTTGGGCAGGGTCAATCAGCTCGATCGAGGTTTTGAAGGTCTCGCTAGCGCGCAGGTTGGAAAAGTACCCCCTAGCTCAACAGGTAAGGCAGGTTCGATCGGGGACGGGCGATGGATTGCCCAGAACTGGTGAAAGCTGGGGTGCCAGGTCGGGGGGCGGCGGGGAACATCCGACGCGCCAGCGCGCCCGGTGTTAGTCTGATCAGTCGTTGAGTTTTTCAACTACCGCTTGACGGATAAATTATATTCGATCGGG
>JARCMA010000273.1 GCA_030248405.1 Microcoleus sp. MP8IB2.171 | reverse complement strand
GCCATTTTTAACGCATTTTAGGAAACTTAGGGCTGGACTTAAACCTTGAAAAAATAGCCCACTATATAGCCAGTAAGGGTTTCGGAGACTCGACTAGATATAAAACTGTCCGAAGTATTGAAAGATGTCGCAGCAGCATAGGGTTTGAGCGTCAACGCTTGGGTAATCCGCACCTTGGAAATAGCAGCGGCCAACCAGGCAATACCAGCGCCAATAATCCAGTCTCAAGCCCAAGCGTCCAATATTTCGGACATTGAACCAGTGCTAGACGACTTGCTAGACACTAAGCTAGACACATTGCTAGTGGCTAAATTAGCAGGGATTGAAGAACGCTTGGGAAAATTGAGTGCCTGAGCGAGGGCAACGATGAATCGCTCAGGCAGGAATTGAAAGCGGCCAACAAGCAACTTGCAGAATGGGATGCAGAACTGAATCAGTTACACGATCGCAACGGCGACTTAGGATTGAAGGTGCAGAGGTTGGAGCAAGAACTCAAGGAAGCACGGCGCTCACGGGAAGAAAATAAAAACTCAGCTCCGACCGTTGCAGAAGTTGCAGAGCCGGCCGACCTGCTCAATCAGTTAAAAGCGCGACGCAAAAAGTCGAGGGCAGACTTGGCTGACATGGAAGCAGTTTTGGAGATACTCAGCTACTTAGAAGAGTCGCACTGAGCGAAGGATGAGCGGAGAATGGAATATCCTAGAGAGTAATAAATCTGAAACCCGTTACCTGTAAAGATTTAAAGTCAATCGGGATGACAGGATTTGAACCTGCGACCCCCTCGTCCCGAACGAGGTGCGCTACCAAGCTGCGCTACATCCCGAAATTAGTCACTATATTTTTAGCGTATCACATTCAAGTTAAAATTTAGCAAGCTCGTATATAATGATTTGTAAAACACTACTCAGGCGGAGACAGGCGTGACAGTTAAGCCCCAGTGGTTGCGAGTTAAAGCCCCCCAGTGGGAGCGCGTCGGCAACGTCAAAGAAATTTTGCGGGATTTGTCCCTGAATACGGTTTGCGAGGAGGCGTCGTGTCCGAACATCGGCGAATGCTTCAACGCAGGTACTGCGACATTTTTGATTATGGGCCCGGCTTGTACCCGCGCCTGTCCTTACTGCGACATCGATTTTGAGAAAAAGCCCCAACCTTTAGATCCGACGGAACCCCAAAGATTGGCGCAAGCGGTGCAGCGGCTCAAACTCAACCACGTTGTGATTACCTCTGTCAACCGGGACGATTTGCCGGATGGGGGCGCGTCTCAGTTTGTGCAATGCATTCAAGCGGTGCGATCGGCGATGCCCGATACAACTATAGAAGTTTTGATTCCCGACTTGTGCGGCAACTGGCAGGCTTTAGAAATCATTCTCGCAGCCCGGCCAGAGGTACTCAACCACAATACCGAAACCGTAAAGCGACTTTACCGCAAGGTGCGGCCGCAAGGAAAGTACGATCGCACGTTGGAACTATTGCAGCGAAGCCGCGAACTCGCACCTGGGGTTTACACCAAATCCGGCATCATGGTGGGACTGGGAGAAACAGACACCGAAATTCGGGAGGCGATGCAGGACTTACGGGCTGTCGGCTGCGATATTTTAACAGTTGGACAGTACCTGCAACCGACTCAAAAGCACTTGAACGTAGAAAACTTTGTGCCTCCAGAACAGTTTGATGCTTGGAGAAAGTTTGGCGAATCTTTGGGATTCTTGCAAGTTGTCGCTTCTCCCTTAACTCGCAGTTCCTATCACGCCGAACAGGTGAGGGAACTGATGAAACTTTACCCACGCTAGCAATTTTAATTTGAGTTGACTCGCGCCCGATCGCACCATTCTCACTAAAACCAGATCAACCGGGTAACAGCGAGGAAAAACTTGCGCTTGATATGCAGGCCCTGGGCAAAAAACCCGGTTTCAGATGCTGGTGTTCGGGGCGTGATGTTAAGCCGGAAGCAGCAGCGAACAGCAAAACAATTATCGGTCGATCGCCCCCTCAAAGTCGCGATTTACGCAAAAGAGATCCAGAAACCGGGTTTCTTTCTCAAACTTCTAGGTGTTAATCCAGAAATTTGAGCAAGAAACCCGGTTTTTGCGTCAGCCAATAACTCGGTACTGCGGACTCTACGAACTCTGAAGCTCATATGCTGTAATGGATTAAACTTCTGTGCTCACAGCAGCGTATTTAATCAAGAGCGCCGAGTCATATAAAGTTTTATTAAAAAAATGGCTAATTTTCCGAAGTGATCGGGAACCAGCTTATCGGTGATGAAGATTAACTTAACTTCTGACTAACGTCACTTGTTTCTAGCCAGTCACTATCTATACTAGCTACATAAACAAAGAAGTACAACACACTTTCCGGGCCTTCAACCTGTTACATCAGAAAGTTCTTAGCGTTTTCCAGAATCTTGGTAAAACAAGTGGGGCAGCAAAAGTTCGATCTCTCCAACAGCAGAAAAGTCAGGAAAGTTAGTAAAGAAACACAAAGCGGTGATGCTTCGTTTTAACAAAGTGGGCATCATAATTATAAATAACCGCTAAGCGTAGCATCTTTTCACCCGGAGCAACTGAGAAAATCACTATGCCAGCCACCTCTTTTTACGCTGAAGCTGAATTCGACGAACAACTGCGAGTCAATCCCTTGCAAGGTGATGTGTTGGATGAAGATGCTGAAGAAGCTGGAGACGAACTGCTCGACCAAGACCCAGCAGAGACAGAAGATGCAGACCCAGCAGCAAAATTGCAAAAAAATGCCAGCCGCCGCACTACAGATTTAGTGCGTATGTACCTCCAAGAAATAGGTCGGGTTCGTCTCTTGGGTAGAGACGAAGAAGTCTCGGAAGCTCAAAAAGTTCAGCGCTATATCAAATTGCTGGAATTACGCAACACCGTCGCCTCCCAGGAAGAAGGGCTAATTGGGCGCTTCGTGCATTTAATTGAAGTGCGCGATCGCTTAGCAGCACAGTTGGGACATAAACCTTCCCTGGAACGCTGGGCATTAACTGCCGGGGTCGATGACGTGCCAGAACTCAAGCGAATTATGTCCGAAGGCAAGCGCCAGTGGGCCGAGTTAGCCGAGATGACGGTCGAGACGATCGAAAGAATTCAATCTGAAGGCGTTGAAGCAAAAGACCACATGATTAAGGCGAACTTGCGCCTGGTGGTTTCGGTGGCGAAAAAATATCAAAATCGCGGTTTAGAATTGCTCGACTTAATACAAGAAGGTACTCTCGGACTAGAGCGAGCTGTAGAAAAGTTTGACCCGACGCGGGGTTATCGATTTAGCACCTATGCCTACTGGTGGATTCGGCAGGGAATTACGCGGGCGATCGCCACTCAAAGCCGCACCATTCGCCTCCCCGTCCACATCACCGAAAAACTTAACAAAATCAAAAAAGCCCAGCGCAAAATTTCTCAAGAAAAAGGTCGGACAGCTACGATCGAAGACATCGCTGTCGAGTTGGACATGACGGCCTCCCAAGTCCGAGAAGTTTTGCTGCGAGTTCCCCGTTCTGTTTCTCTGGAAACTAAAGTGGGCAACGAAAAAGATACAGAGTTGGGCGACTTGCTCGAAACCGACAGCATCTCCCCAGAAGAAATGCTGATGCGAGAAGCTCTGCACCGCGACTTGCAGCAACTGCTGGCAGATTTGACCAGCCGCGAGCGAGATGTAATTCTAATGCGCTTTGGTTTGGGCGACGGACACCCCTATTCGCTGGCAGAAATCGGTCGCGCGCTCGACTTGTCCCGCGAGCGAGTCCGCCAAATTGAAGCCAAAGCTTTGCAAAAACTCCGCCAACCCAAGCGTCGCAACCGTGTGCGCGACTATCTGGAGTCTCTGACTTAAATTTGGCCGATCCGTCAGCGCGATTAATCAGGGAGCAAGGCATTCGGCACTCGTGCAGAAGGCATGAGACATTCGGAAGAAGTAACAATATTTACTTCTAAACAACTTCTCTGTCCTCTGCAGCAAGTCATAAAGCTTGTTAAAAGTCAAAAAATATCAAAAACCAAATTTTTTCCTCAATCTTTTTTCAATAAGCTGCGATATTTGCAAAATATCTCGATCGTTGTGTATTATTGTCAATAGGCAGACTTTCTTGAGAGGGTCACAATGGCACTTTACACCGCGTCCTCATTCAAATCCGAACTCAATGACAAAGGCTGGCGGATGACTCCCCAACGGGAAACCATCTTGCACGTTTTTCAGAACCTCCCCAAAGGCAATCACCTGAGTGCGGAGGATTTGTACACTTTGTTAAAAAATCGCGGAGAAAACATTAGCTTGTCCACCATTTACCGAACTTTAAAGTTAATGGCAAGGATGAGCCTGCTCCGGGAACTCGAACTAGCAGAAGGTCACAAACATTATGAAATAAATCAGCCTTATCCGCACCACCACCACCACTTAGTCTGCGTTCAGTGCAACAGAACGATCGAATTTAACAACGATTCGATTTTGAAAATTGGCATGAAGCAAGCTGAAAAGTCTGGGTTGCACCTGCTAGACTGCCAGCTAACCATTCATACGGTGTGCCACGAAGCTTTGCGGATGGGATGGCCGTCTTTGGTTTCCAGCAATTGGTCTTGTCCGAAGTCGATCGCCGAAAACGGCCACAACAGCCTGGATTCAATCGAGTGAATGTAGCCTATTTTCGCATTTCAAGTACGGATTGTTACAAGTTTTAACAAAAATGGGTAGCCCAAGTGCCAGCACAGTTACGCAGAAACCGGGTTTCTTAAGAAAAATACATCATTTCAGGAATGAGTCGGAAACTAGAAACCCGATTTCTTTGATGTAGCGTCCGCAAGCCTGGGGCTAAAAAGTTTGGCTCAACAAATCGTCGCTGCTGACCCCGTAACTGCGCTGAGCTCGATCGAGGGCGCCTCTCGTCGAAGCATCGAAAACTCCGCCGATGGGGCCTGTGTAAAAGCCGAGGTCTTGCAGCCGCCTTTGTAATTGCTGAATGCTCGATCGAGAGTTGAAACTGCTGCTAATTGGCACAGCAGGAACAGCCAACCGCCCAGCTAATCCGTTTTGGAGCGCAGCTAAAGTCGCCGGAGTGGCAATACCCGTCGCCGGTGACAAATTGCGTTCCTGCTGAAACGACAGCACCGCAAACTCGGTCTCGCCTCCAAATACTCCGTTCACCGGGCCGGGGTTTTTGCCCAGACTTCTGAGGGCAGACTGAAGCTGTCGGACAGCAGGCCCAGTATCGCCCCGTCGCAGACCAGTGGCAATTTGTGGCACAGGCGCTGCAGCCTGCCTGTTGCCTTGCCGCAAAGCCGATCGAGTGCTGCGATCGACCCTTCCAGTCCCGAACAGCCCGCTATCCCTCTGAAAGCGGATCAAAGCTGCTTGAGTTGGTCGATCGAACCAGCCGTGAATCTGGCTCCTGTAATAACCCAATTCTTGCAGCCGCCGCTGCACAAATTCTACTTGTCGGCCTCTGTCGCCCAACTCCAGAAAATCTCCGCCATTACTCTGTTGGTCATCTTCCTCAGTCCATGAGGTAATTTCAGCTTGCCTCATCTGGGCATCTATAGCAGTCAAAGTAGCAGTGTCAGCGCAGCCGTCAGAAACCAGATTATAATCTTGCTGAAAACGAGTCACAGCGTAGAGAGTACGTTCCCGAAACTTACCGTCAACGCCGCCTTCAAAATAGCCCAAAGCTTTTAATTGCCGCTGGATCAAGTCTACCGTCGCCCCTCTGTCCCCGAAGCGCAGCCCCTTGCAACCGCCATTTCCCGAAATATTCCCTGGAAGCGTAACGGGGGGAACCGGCCGGGTGGAACCAAACACCAAAGCTAAAGTTTGCCTATCGGCAACTCCAGTAACCCGCAGTCGATTAATTCGCTGGAAGTATCTAACGGCATTTTGAGTAACTTCGCGAAAACTCCCTGTGGGATGCGCGCTGAAGTAGCCTAGCTGCTTCAACCTGCGCTGGAGAGCAGAAACATCTGCACCCGCGTCTCCAAAACGCAGAGCCCGATAATTTGTATAAATAGTTTTAAAAGGTCGATCGTCATCCCCGGAAAAACTGTTGAGTGCTATCACAGTAGCTCGATCGGGCCGGCCAGTCAGCGACAGTTGATAGTCTCGCTGAAAGTTAGTCAGAGCTTGTTTAGTAACCGGGCCGAGTTGACCTGTCGAAGATCTGGGAAAATAGCCGAGATCCCGCAACCTGTCTTGAACCGCTCGCACATTCGGATATCCCGGATCTATTTGAGCAAAAGCCGAACCGGCTGCACTCAAAACCGACAGCATCAAAGCCAGAGACAGCAAACGGACGTAAGTCTGACTCGATAGGTTTTGCCACTTCGGCCCATCAAAAATTTTCGACTCGGCGGGTGCTTCGCAAACAAGAGCAAGTTCGAGGTAAGCAAGAGATTCCATAATTTTTTAGTGTGAAATTGTGGGTGGGTTGTGTGAGCAAACTGCCAAAAATCATTTTTGGCACGCTTGGCTTGGATTCTATCAACGCTAAGTTCTACCTGGAAAGCGCGAAGCACCCGTTTTTCTCAAAAATTTACCGTCAAAAATAATTACAGGTAATAACCAAGATAGCATCGCTGCTTCTAGAGACGCGAGACTCAGCAAAAAAGTTTGCAGGCATAGTCTTAGCCTTTAAGGCCGAAAGAGAATAAGTTCTGGGGTAGTGCTGGCTAATATTTTATCTGGCTGCCGCTGAAATTACCACAAGACTTGCGAGCAGGCTGTCATCACCTTAATTTGTTGTCGGGTAAAGAGCCTGAAATCGCAGGTTTTTTGTTAAGAAACGCGGCTTCTTCATGTTGCGAGTGCGTCTAGGAAAGTACCGCTGATTAACCAAGAAACTAGCCACTAAAAATCCCCACTTTTGCTAGTTGCAAATAGGGCGGGGATTTTTTGATAAGTTGAGTTTGTATTAAAAAATCGACGATCGCTTAAATTAAGCCGAACCGATCGCAAATTACAGCTACTCCCGCTGCAAAAACAGTAATTGCGATGGCTACCAGCGGGTTTTGCCCTCTGCTCACCGCAAAAGAGGTAACGACCCCAGCTCCCAAAGCCGCAGTAACAGCAGCAGTCGCCAAATCTCGATCGGGACGTTTGTCGTACATATTTTTTATTGTTGGTAGCTGAAGAGCTGAAAACTTACATCTTGTAATCCAAGCTACCACTCTTGCCTGTTCGGCGGTGACAACAGCCTGGGTTTTGCAACTAACCTTAAAATTTTGCTAATTTTCTTAACATTCTCTCATTAATAACATAAGTTAATGTTATGTATTTTAGAGTTTTTCTGTTTAGTTTTAGCTCTTGAAACCTTTTGTCTGCTGGGCTTTTATGTTAAATTCAGGATTTTGCAGGGGCGATCGCACCCATAGTGTCAGGGCATCAAACTGCAATCCCAAATATCGTAAATAAATTTAACTTGACTTTTTCTTATAAATATGTATCTAGGGCTTGCTGAAAAAGTCAGAAAACAGCATTTAGAAAGATGAGTGAATTCGCGCTCGCCTTGATGAGATAAGTTTTATTCAAGCTTTCTTGGG
>JARCMA010000272.1 GCA_030248405.1 Microcoleus sp. MP8IB2.171 | reverse complement strand
TACGGTATGAAAGGCTAAATATGCAATTCATAAAAACCAGCGTCCACAAAGCTTCTGGATTTTAAAATTATTTGTTTCATACCCTGATTAAGCAACGCCAAAATTCTCAGAAATAAGAACGACTGAAGTCCTGACTACGAACCTGTACGCGGGGATTTTTGGACTCTTGTGTAATATTTTAGTTTAGCTGCGTGCCGACAATAATCTTTTGCACGCGATCGCCCTTAATTTCCACAATCAAATTAGAAGCCTTTTGGTCATTGCTGTAAGTCAACCGAGTCACTCCACTCTGCACAGATTGCGACCCGTAACCGTAAGTTTTAACAACTTTTTGGCTGTTATCTCCTAGCTTCACACCATCAATGGTCTGACACTTGGGATTGGTAGTAGAAATTAAATAAACTTTGCCCTCCCATGCTGCTACCGTCAATCCTGAGTAGCTTAACGTGCGAATCTTGCCGCCGAGAGCAGGCGCAGCAGGTTTAGTTTGGTCGCGCTGCGGTTTTCCCAACTTGCGTTTTGCCTCTTCTACAGACATCCCCAACCGAACCCCGCCAATCCCCATGCGTGAATAGTTCAGTGCCGTCGGCTTTTGTGTCGCGCTGAGCATTCTTTCTAGAGTCGCAACAGTTTGATTCATAGCAGGAACAGGGCGAACTAAAGCAGCAAATCCTAAGCTCGAAATTGCGAGATTCATCATGATACCAGCGACGGCTGTTGTCACAAACATTTTTACCATTTTTTTATAGCTTTATTTGGCAATGTATTCGCGCGATCGCCCCCTCGATCCGGATTGATACTAATAGGACTTACACAAACACTCCTGGACGCAGGGCTATGCTCTGAAAGCGATTTTTTTTACCAAAACTACACACAGAAACCCGGTTTTTACCATAAATCTTAGGTTTAACAGTGAGGTTTTCAGCCAGAAACCTGGTTTCTAGCGCAACCTAGGTAAGTCCTGGCTAATATTTTTTAAGCTTTGAAAACCGCCTATTTCGGGCGAACCGAATTTGCTGCCGCACAAGCTTGCGTCCGCCTGCGGGGACTGAAAGAAAGAATAAAGGAAGTAAATCAACGGAAATTGCTGTGATATCCTAACAAAAGCCATATCTCGATAAAATTAGCAATTTAGATGACCGCAACAGATTCTACTAAACACCAAAAATCCAAAGCCCTCAAACCGGGTAGCCGCCGCCCCGCTAAAGAACTTTGCAGCGAGTGCGGTTTGTGCGATACATATTACATCCATTATGTCAAGGAATCTTGTGCTTTCTTAACACAGCATATCGCAGAATTAGAAGCAGAGATTCACGGGCGATCGCGAAATCTCGACAATCCCGACGATTGGTACTTCGGAGTCAGTCAAAATATGATGGCCGCTAAGAAAAAAGAACCGATTGAGGGCGCTCAGTGGACAGGAATTGTTAGCTCAATTGCGATCGAAATGCTAGAAAAAGGCATTGTAGAAGGCGTTGTCTGCGTCCAAAATACTAAAGAAGACCGCTTTCAACCGATGCCAATAATTGCCAGAAATCGCGAAGAAATTCTCGCAGCCAAAGTCAACAAACCAACTCTCTCTCCCAATCTTTCAGTATTAGAACAAATCGAACAATCTGGGATGAAGCGGCTGTTAGTAATTGGCGTCGGCTGTCAAATTCAAGCTTTGCGAACAGTCGAGAAAAAACTCGGTTTAGAAAAGCTCTATGTTTTGGGAACTCCCTGCGTGGATAATGTCAGCCGCGCGGGCTTGCAAAAATTCCTAGACACGACTAGCCGCTCTCCTGAAACAGTTGTATCTTATGAGTTTATGCAAGACTTTAACGTTCACTTCAAACACGAAGATGGTTCGGAAGAAAAAGTGCCGTTTTTTGGATTGAATACTAAGGAATTGAAAGATGTTTTTGCTCCTTCTTGTTTGAGCTGTTTTGATTATGTGAATTCTTTAGCAGATTTAGTTGTGGGCTACATGGGCGCACCTTTTGGCTGGCAGTGGATTGTGGTGCGAAATGACACCGGGCAAGAAATGTTAGATTTGGTAATGGATCAGCTAAACACTCAGCCGGTGATGTCTCAGGGAAATAGGAAAGAAGCTGTTCAGCAAAGTATTCCCGCTTACGAAAAAGGTGTGACTTTACCGATGTGGGCGGCGAAATTGATGGGGGTGTTTATTGAGAGAATTGGGCCGAAGGGTTTGGAATATGCTCGGTTTTCGATTGATTCTCATTTCACTCGCAATTATCTGTACGTGAAGCGGAATTACCCGGAGAAATTGGAGGCTCATGTGCCGGAATATGCTAAGCGGATTGTGGGACAATATAAGTTACCAGAATCTTAGGTAATAGAGCAAATTCGATCTTCCTATCCCTCAATCATTGACGCAGTTTCCAGAAACCAGGTTTCTGGAGACTGGCTAGTTGCATAATTATTTACAACACTCAAGCATAGCAAAAGATCGAAAACAAATGCAATTGCGAAAAATCGAATTATGGAATCGCGGATCGTTAACTAGACTGGCTATCCTCGGTATGATCTTAATTAGTCTGATTACTTGGATATGGTTGAATATGATTGCCATGCCAGGGAAAAGCTACAGCGGGACAATTCCCCCTTTAACAGAACAGGAAATTTTGCTTCGAGATGCTTTACGGCGCGATGTGGAAAAGCTCTCAGGTGACATCGGAGAGCGCAACTTTATACAATATCAAAAACTGGGAAAAGCTGCGGACTTTCTTGAAGCATCATTTCAAACTGCTGGCTATAAAGTTGAACGACAAGGATATAAAATTGATGATCAATTTTATTATAACATAGCGGTGGAGATTCCAGGAAAAAAAAGCCAGATGAAATAGTTGTAATTGGCGGACATTATGATTCTGTGGTGGGGAGTCCAGGGG
>JARCMA010000271.1 GCA_030248405.1 Microcoleus sp. MP8IB2.171 | reverse complement strand
CAGCAAACAAGATTTGCAAAACCTGATTTCCTGGGCAAAAAAACGCGGAAATCCGGTAACGGTGCGGCTGGTAAAAGGCGCGGCCCGTGATCCAAACCACGAGCTTCATGAGTCATTTCCCATCTTTAAATTGTTCAATCTAAAATCTAAAATCTAAAATCCTATGACTGCTGACTAATGACAACTGACGATCGGAATCTCGATCGCAAATTCAGTGCCCCGTCCAGCTTCCGAAACGCAGTCGAGCCGCCCCCCGTGCTGTTCGACAACTAAATGGTAAGAAATCGACAGTCCCAACCCAGTGCCCTTGCCGACTGGTTTGGTAGTAAAAAACGGGTCAAATAATTGGCGGCGAATCTCTTCCGGTATGCCCGGCCCGTTGTCGGAAATGCGGATCGCCACAAAATCGCCGCCAACAACTTCAGTACGAATTGTAATTGTGGGAATAGTCAATGGAGAATTAGGATTTGACGGGGGTGAATTTTTCGCATTTCTCGTCGCCCATTCCCCTTTCTGGATTTCTTCATCCAAAGCATCAATAGCATTGCCGATAATATTCATGAACACCTGATTGATCTGACCGGCACAGCACTCGATGTGGGGCAAATTGCCGTATTCTTTAATAATGTGAATAGTTGGATGTGCGCCGTGGGCTTTGAGCCGGTGCTGCAAAATCAACAAAGTGGTTTCGAGTCCCTCGTGAATGTCAACGAGCTTGATGTTAGATTGATCCGATCGCGAAAAATTACGCATCGACACAACTATTTGGCGGATGCGCTCGGTTCCTACTTGCATAGAAGACACGATCTTAGATAAATCTTCTACCAAAAAATCGACTTCCATCTCTGCTGCTGCTTCCCGAATTTCCGAGACTGGTTCGGGATAGTGCTGCTGGTAAAGTTCCAAAAGTTGGAGCAATTCTTTGATGTAGCGGCTGGCGTGGGAAAGGTTGCCGTAGATAAAATTAACAGGATTGTTAATTTCGTGAGCGATACCGGCAATCATTTGTCCCAAAGAAGACATTTTTTCGGTTTGCACCAATTGAGTTTGAGTTTGCTGCAACTTTCGCACAGTTTCCTCTAATTGCTGCGCTTGATTTTTCAAGCAAGTTTGCTTTCGCCGCAGCACTTCTTCGACTCGCTGGCGCTTGATAATATCCCGTCTCAACAATTCATTTGATTCTAAAAGTTGAGCGGTGCGTTCTTCAACTTGTTTTTTTAAGTCGTCGTGAGCTTGGCGCAGGGCTTCTTGGGCCCGCTGCCGTTCTAAAATTTCTTGCTGCAAAAGTTCGTTGGCTTTCTGCAATTGGGTGGCTCGATCGTCCACTGCTTGTTGCAACAGCTCGATCGTCCCATACATTTCAGATTGGTTAAAAACTTGCGGCAAATTTGTCTGAGACACAACGCCCAAAAGTTCTCCCTGGCTGCCAACTACTACCAAACGGCGGACGCAGTGGCGCTGCATGGACTGGTGGACACTCCAGAGGGAATCGGCGGGAGATATGCAAAATAAAGGCGCACTCATGGCCCTTACTGCTGGGATTTCCGAGAGGTTGAGTTCGAGGGCGTGAAACTGCACGATGTCGCGCTCGGTGACAATGCCGATCGGAATTTGATAATTTTGTGTTGGTGCGATCGCCCGATCGGGATGCTGAGTTTGCTCTTTGACAATGACGACGGAACTAACTCGATGCTTGACCATGAGCTGGGCTAAATCGAGGGCTGAGGCAGTTGTTGGGGCCGAAATGACTTCGCACGTCATGACATCTGCTGCACAGCGCAAATTGGTTAGCAAGTTAATCGGTTGCAGGGCTTCGTGAATGGCTTCGCGGGTGATGATGCCGAGAAGTCGCGAGTTCTCGTCCACTACGGGCAAATGCCGGATCTGGTGCTGGCGCAACGTGAACATAGCTGTGAAAATATCTTGAGACTCGGATTGTTTGAGGGTAATGGGCGATCGAGTCATTACCTCAGCAATTGTCAGTCCGATCGCACAAGCTGCTACGGTAGTTAGCTTGACGATATCCCGCTCTGTAAAAATGCCGATCGGCCGATTATCTTCGACGACTAAGACGCAACTGCGCTTGGCTGCGCTAGCAACAGCGTTTTGTTTTTCGCCACAAAGCTGACAGGAGACACGCATGGGGTTCATGAGAGCCAACACTTGGGCGATCGGGGTTTCTGGAGCGACGGTGAGGGGGTGGCGGTCGATCGCTTGATCTAAAGGTGACGAGTAGAGGGGCCGGCTGTTGGGCCGTCCGGCTGGTTCTGATGATTTAATTACGGGCAACTGCAGGGCTGAATCTCGGAAATGTTGTAATTTTTCTTCTTGTAGCATGATTATTAATTTTACTTAATGAGTTGTTACAATTTTGGAGACTTGGGTTGGCAGACTTAGCATTAATTAAGCGGGTGACAGATGCTCGATCGCCTAAAATCTGATTGCTAGAACACTCTTATTTAATTTTTATTTTTTAAATCCTATGTCGTGGACGCCCTTAAGTCATCGAATTCATCACTTGCCGCTCATCCTTGCGGGCCCGATTTTGCGCCGGACTGAAAGTCGGGCCGTGACAGTTTGGCTGGCTCTGAAAGCACCCCGCCAAGTCGAACTCAAGGTTTATTCGACAGAGGGCGGAACCGGCGAAATTGTTGATCGACCCTTACTGCAAGGTGCGAACTCTACCGTGCAGCTCGGCAAATACCTGCACGTAGCGGCGGTGACTGCTAAACCAATTAACAGCAATGTATTGACATCCGGGCAAATTTATGCTTATGACATCAAGTTTGCTGGGGGTAGCGAGTCGCCGTCGGAGGTTGCAGTCCCAGAAAATGAGAAAGAAAATCTCATTTCTTGCCTGTGGCCTGCCTCCCCTGATTTGTCGGCTTTGGGGCCGGAGACGATTAGTTATTTCGCTCACGGGTTGCCCACTTTTGCCCTGCCACCGCAGGATTTAAACTATTTGCGTATTGTTCACGGTTCTTGTCGCAAGCCCCACGGAGACGGCAGAGATGCGCTGCCAATCTTGGATAATTCGATCGAACAGTTTGCAGGAACGGCAAATAGCAGGCCCCACCAACTGTTTTTAACGGGCGACCAAATTTACGGCGGCGATGTTGCCGATGCGATGCTGTGGGCTTTGACTGATGCTGGCGATACCCTGTTGGGCTGGGAAGAAAGTCTACCCCTGATGGATGATGCCCAAATTAAAAAGAATTTGTGTATCAGTATACCTAAAAATTCGGAAAACGAAAATGCAGTTGGCCAAGAGAGAGAAATTTTTAGAGAGTCGCCAATTCAGAAACCGTCTGATGCTGAGTATCAATCCAAAAAACCAATTGAGTTACAGCCGGGGACTCGCAGCGATATTGCCAGAGATTTTGGCGGCTTTACGGCGATGTTGGTGAATAAACCCGACAATGCTAAAAGTCACTTGTTTAGCTTGGGCGAATATTATGCGATGTATTTGTTAGTTTGGTCGCCGATACTCTGGTGCACGAGTTTTCCGAAGGGTAAGGATATTTGTCCCAATTCTAAGCAGGCAAAAGTCTGGGATAGAGAAGTTGTTGAACTTAACGGTTTTGCTCGCAATTTGTGGAGGGTGAGGAGGGCGCTAGCAAATATTCCTACTTATATGATTTGCGATGATCATGATGTTAGCGACGATTTGTATTTGAATCGAGAGTGGTGTTACCGGGTGCTGGGAAAGCCGCTGGGCCGACGGGTGGTGCAGAATGCTTTGCTGGCTTACGCTGTGTTTCAGGCTTGGGGAAATACGCCTGCACAGTTCGATCGGGAAAAACCGGGAGATAAATTATTAAAGGCTGCTGAAAAATGGTCTGCTTCGGCGGGGAATGATGTTTCTGCTTGGGAGGAGGCGGCTTCGTATTTGGGAATTCCTGGACTCGATCCGAAAACTCATTTGCCTAAGTTGAAATTAGATGAAGATGTTTTTATTTTGGATCGAGATGACGAGGGTGTAAATGAGGTTTTGAATTGGCATTTTACTGTGAGAAGTTTTAAGCACGAGGTGATTGTGCTGGATACGCGGAGTTGGCGGGGGTATCCGGTGAAAAGCGCGATCGATCCACCGATGCTTTTGACTCACAAAGGTTTTGAGGAACAAATTCAGCAGCCTTTGAAGGAGACTGATTTGCTGAATAAAACTGGGGAGTTTGAGATTGAGGCGACGCTGGTGGTTGTGCCGACAAATTTGGTGGGTTTGTGGATTATTGATGCGGTGCAAAAGTGGGATGTGGAACAGGGGAAGGTTTTTAATAGTGATGCGGGGGATGCTTGGAATTTTCATGAGTTAGCTTTTGTCAAGCTGTTGTCGGAGTTTTTTAAGCAGCGCGATCGGGTGATTGTGTTGACGGGGGATATTCACTATGCTGCTGCTGTGCGACTGAGTTATTGGTCTGATTGTCATTTTGGCGATTCTCGACCGAATATTGATCCTTTGACGAGGGAGAATTATCGGTCAAATTGTCAATATTCTGTGCTGGCGCAGTTGACTGCTAGTGCTTTGATCAATGAGGAGTGGAAAACGCATTTAGTTCATACTAAGATTAAGTCGCTGTTTCCTGAGCGATCGCACGAATGTTTGGGATGGAATGAGCCGCTGGAATTAATGAAAATTTCGAGGGATGGCAGAAAGAAAGCTCTGGCGGCTGCTGTCAGGAATAGACAATCTCTGCCTGATTGGGGCTATCGGATTGACTGGATTAAACGGCAAAGAGCTCGGGTATTTTTGCTGCTAGAAAAGGGAACTGCGTCAGATAGATCGCATAAAAATAAACAATTGTCATTCCTGCATAGGTTGTGGAATTTTATATCGCTGTTGTGGCGCAATCGCTGGCTGCAAGAGGGTGATGAGATTGTGGGATATAGCAATATTGCGATCGTCAGTTTTCAGTGGCCTGCTGAGGGTGATGGGGAGAAAGCGGTGATGCAAAATGTTTATTGGCGGCCTCTTTGGGAGCCGGATACTGTGGTTTACAGTCAATATTTTGTGCCACTGGGATTGGATGAGGATGATTAGATTCCCGATTTCTTGAACAAGTCGGGGATTTCGATACGGGTAGAATATTGTGATGAGTTTGTGGCAGTGTCCACCGGGAGCATCTCAATGAAAGCAGCCAAGCTAGAAACTGGAGTTGGGAGCCAGGAGCCAGGAGGACAGAGGAAGAAGGAAGGAGCTAGAAGAAGTGTTTTTACAAATATCGAGATGCTCCCGTGTCCGCCGGGGGTTGAAATCCTGACTATGCAGGACTACCCTTGGTGGATATACTATTATAAATTAGCAAGCCCGTGACGAGATTTGAACTCGTGACTTCCTCCTTACCAAGGAGGTACTCTACCACTGAGTTACACGGGCATAAAAAATTAAGAACCTCCAATTAAAAAATTAATTTTTAATTCTTAAATTTTAACTTTTTATTAAATTGAGGTGGGCCGAGCTAGATTTGAACTAGCGTAGGCGTAGCCAGCGGATTTACAGTCCGCCCCCATTAACCGCTCGGGCATCGACCCATTTCCATCACAGTTATAAATCCTAGCACCAGAATCTTTATTTGCAACATTATATTTAAAAGTCTAATCATTAAGTTGAGAACACATAAGTGAGTTAGTGGCATACGGGAAAATTGAACACTGTTTAAGGTGTGCATTGCTACGTCTAGGCTGGGTGCCCGCCCGGAGCACCCTAAGTCTAGACGAAGAGTTAGCAGGAAATCGCTAATTCACTAATTCCCCGGTTTCTTGCAGGGAGTGCAGGCGGCGGTAAATACCTTGTTGACTCAAAAGTTCGTCGTGACTGCCAACTTCGACGATTCTGCCGCCGTCGAGTACGACGATCGTATCGGCTTCGCGAATTGTACTCAGTCTGTGGGCAATAATTATGGTGGTGCGCGTACCGAGAATATTCTGCATGGCTACCTGGATCGATCGCTCCGACTCATAGTCCAAACTAGAAGTAGCCTCATCAAAAATTAACACATCCGGCTCCACCAACAGCGCCCTCGCAATCCCCAACCGCTGCCGCTGACCGCCGGACAACCGCATTCCTCTCTCCCCGACCACGGTATAGTAACCTTGGGGCAACAGCCGCACAAAATCGTCTACTTTGGCAATGCGACAAGCATCCTCAACTTGCTCGAAAGTGGCGTTTCTGTTTCCGTAAGTCAAATTTTCCAGCAAAGTACCGTTAAAAACGTCTACTTCTTGGTGGACAATCGCTAAACGCTGGCGGTAGCGAGTCACGTCTAAGCTGCGAATGTCTTCGCCGTCGATCAGAATGCTGCCGGAGTTCGGTTCAAAGTAGCGAAACAGAAGTTTCACTAAAGTCGATTTCCCGGAACCAGATCGCCCGACTAATGCTACTGTTTGACAGGGATGAATCAACTTACCATTTATCAACACTTACAGCCATCACTAGCTTAGATTCTAGGACTTATCTAGTAAATTAACCATTTTAGTTACTTCTGACTCCTACCTGTGTCACCTACTTGCTACCACTACACAAGCAGTCTCATCTAGCATTATTCTAGAGCTTGGTTATTATAAGGTGCTTCCAATCTGCTGCAGCGTCGGTAGGAAGTTTAAATCACACTATGCGTATATCGTGGTTATGTAATTTAAACGTCACTGCCAGAGCGAACAGTTAAATTAATTTACAGCTT
>JARCMA010000270.1 GCA_030248405.1 Microcoleus sp. MP8IB2.171 | reverse complement strand
CACCACTATTTCTGTTTGAAGGAGTGTCTATTTATCATCCGTTAATTCCATATTTGGGGCTAGATCAGCCAATATATGGCTTAATTGCTGTTGTTAAAGATGGCGTGAATGGGCCAGTCAATCAGGTTGAGGCGATCGCAGACTATTACATAAATGAGCTAGTGAAGGTTCAACCAGAAGGCCCCTATTATTTGGGTGGTTTATCATTTGGGGGTATTGTTGCCCTTGAGGTAGCTCAGAAATTGGCAGCTAAAGGACAGGAAACAGCTTTATTGGTGATGTTTGATTCCATGTTACCCTCTGCCTATAAGCCCCTATCCCTCGAGCAGCGGCTGCGCTTCCATGCCCAAAAAATTGCTAAGCAGGGTGTAGGTTACATCATCAGTAGCGTCGTCGATAAAATAATGACAGTTACAGACCGCATGACAATGGTAGCCCGCAACACGATCGGGCGATACCTTAAGGCCAAAGAACCTACAGAGTCAATGTCTTGCACCACCGATTATTTGATGACAGACAAGATAATTGAGCAAGCAGAACGAGCTTACGTGCCAAAACCGTATGCTGGCAAAGTAGTCATGTTTCGAGCGCTGGATTCTGAAGATGGCGTAAGTGTCATCATCGATCCGGATCTAGGCTGGAAACCTTATCTCAAAAAAGGTCTGACCATTTACGATGTACCAGGAGACCATCTAGGTATTTTACTGGAACCCAATGTCGGGGCGATCGGCAACCAAATCAAGCTATTGCTCGATCGGGTAATGGTGAAGAAGTAAAGTTTTTGGCATTCTGAATCGATATTCAGACAGGGTTGCATCGAATTACATAATTTAAAAAAGTAGAACTATCCTCAATCAAGCCGGAAAAACTTTTTTAAACTCTCTATTGCCAAACACTCTACCTTAACTCAATACGCTTGGCTTAAGGCTTTTTTACGAATTTTATCTCACGATTTCATAGGCACTACAGGAATTTTTTGAAAGTCAGATATTTATTAAATAAACCGTATTATGCGCTAATTATTCTCTGCACCAAAATCACCCTCTGCCGTTCATTTCACTCCACAAAAAAAGAGGCGCACTCGCGCCTCTCAAATCTTTCATGTTAGAGTTCTAAACACTAACAGCCACTTTTGATTCCTTCGCAGTCAACTTCTCGTAAGTCGCCCGCATCTTCAATCCGACCAATACTTGGAACAAACCAGTTCCATTATTGGAACCGGGATATTCGCGGTGTTGGAGTAACAGGTGAGTCAACTCGCCTTCGTACTTCGCAGAAGTTTTGCTCAAATGGCTTTCGATGTAAATCACTTCTTCGAGATTCTCGAACTGACCGTCTACTTCCAAAATCGAGACTTCGTGACCGTAGAAAGCATCTGGGCCGTAGTACATCTTAATGCCGGGATAGGAACAAGTCAGCTTGCGACCGCAAGGAACCCAGTTAATTGTTGAACCTTCGTCAAACAAATATGCAGGTTCAAAATTGGCGATGCCTTCGCGCTGGATCATCTGCACTCGCAGAACTTTCCGTTCTTTGTCGTCTTTGATCAAGTTGGTCGGCAACACTTGAATTACCACATCGGCATATTGCTTTTGCGGGTCGATGTAGGCTGTGAAATCTGGTTTGCGAGCGTTGATCGCAAACAGCACGTCTTCGTATCTGTGGCCCCGTTCGGCCATGTCGCGCTGGATTTTCCAAGCAATTTTTACTTCGTCGCTGATGTCGAGGTAGACGCTGAAGTCGAGGAGATTTCTCACTCGCTCGTCGTACAGGGGATGCAGCCCCTCAATCACAATCACATGATTCGGCTCTACCCGCTCAGGAGGATCGAGCAGACCGGTTTCGTGGTTGTAAATCGGCTTGTCGATCGCATGACCTTCTTTGAGCGCCTTCATTTGCTCGGCCATCAGGTCAAAATTGTTGGCTCTGGGGTCAAGGGCTGTAATCCCTGTTTCTTTGCGCTGCTTGCGATCGAGACAATGATAGTCGTCGAGGCAGATTACAGTAACGAAATCTTCCCCGAACAAATCTGTCAATCGGCGCAAAAAAGTAGATTTTCCGCATCCGGAATCTCCGGCAACGCCAATTAAAACCACGCGATCCGGCTTACTGGTCATAGTTTCCCTCTAACAAAATCACTGTTTACTAACTAACTCAAGTCTAGATTCCACAAAATTTCAGCCCGCAGGTAGTGGCAAGCAGGCTTTGTGCTGCTTTGCTACCCCGAGAGGATCAAGTTCTCACCAGCATACAGCAGTGAGTTGACTGCCTGCCCGGGAAGACCCAAGCAATCTTCAAGGCAAGTAATTAATACTAACTTTAGTGGTTAATCTTACCAGAATTCGTCCGCCCCCTACAAGCTCAACCTCATTAACTGGTTAAATCCTCCTTTAGGCTGTACAGCATTTAAATTGTATATTTCAATCCTGTATTCCCCTTCATAGTCAAATCCTCGAACCCTCTCCCTTCTCCCCCTCTCCCCAAATCCCCAAATCAGAAGGACTTATCGGGGCAGATCCCCCGATCGGGTAAAATATTGGCAGTACGCAGACAACAATAGCTATAGGTCAACAGCCGAACGCAATAGGGCTCGGTGAGCGCGGCGTTCGGCTAGTAGGGATTTGATACGCGAGCGATCGCAACTTCAGCACTCCCGCCGGCGTGGCGAGGCCCAAAAATTGGCGCGGCAAATTAGTCCCGATGGCCTTAAGAAAAAAGTAAATTGAGTCTAACGTCACATTCTCTTTCTTTATAACTCTGTATCGTGAAGGAAAATCAACAAATGTACAGCCCAAGCATATCTGGTGGGGCGGCCAACTCAGAATCAGGCAGCCGCATCTTTGTTTACGAAGTGGAGGGTATGCGTCAGAGCCAAGCAACTGACCAAATAAGTAACCCGATTCGCCGTAGTGGCAGCGTATTTATCTCCGTGCCCTACGATCGCATGAATCAGGAAATGCGGAGAATTGCTCGCATGGGTGGCAAAATCGTCAGCATCCGCCCATCAAACGGCGCTCCCGAAACTAATAGCAAAGTTGCACCAGAAGCAGGGCTACAGAGTCAGAAATCTGGAGAAAAAACTAAGCCCATGACTCAAGCCAAGGAAAAAGTTCAGGTTCCTGTTAACCTCTACAAGCCGGCCAATCCCTATATTGGTAAGTGCATTTCTACAGAAGAAATGGTCAGAGAAGGCGGCGACGGCACAGTCCGTCACGTCACTTTCGACATTTCTGGTGGCAAATTGCACTATCTCGAAGGTCAAAGTATCGGGATTATTCCCGATGGGACGGATAAAAACGGCAAACCTCACAAAATTCGGCTTTACTCGATCGCCTCCACCCGTCACGGCGACAACCTCGACGACAAAACAGTCTCCCTGTGCGTCCGCCGGCTAGAGTACAAACACCCAGAAACAGGCGAACAAGTGTTGGGCGTTTGTTCCACTTTTCTCACCGGTTTGGAACCAGGGGCTGATGTCAAAATCACCGGCCCAGTCGGCAAGGAAATGCTCTTGCCCGATGACGAAGATGCCACCGTAATTATGATGGCTACCGGTACGGGTATTGCTCCTTTCCGCGCTTATTTGTGGCGGATGTTTAAAGAAAACAATCCCGATTACAAGTTCAAAGGTTTAGCTTGGCTGTTCTTTGGAGTTGCTTACACTCCCAACATTCTTTATAAGGAAGAGTTGGAAGAATTGCAGCGCGAGTTTCCCGATAATTTCCGCTTGACTTATGCCATCAGCCGCGAGCAAAAAACTGCTGACGGCGGCAAGATGTACATTCAAAGCCGGATTAAGGAGAACGCAGACGAATTGTGGGAATTGGTTCAAAAGCCGAAAACTCACACTTATATCTGCGGTTTGAAGGGTATGGAAGGCGGAATTGATGAGGGAATGTCGGCTGCGTCTAGCAAGCACGGCGTTGACTGGGCTGGCTATCAGAAACAGTTGAAGAAAGAGCACCGTTGGCACGTTGAAACTTATTAATGTGTTACCTGATTTAATCTGATTTGTAGGGTGGGCTTGGCTCGCCCTACAATTGTTTGTAGGGCAATTGTATCCGACTTGTAAGATACCGAATGCGTACCCTACAATACTATTTTGATTGCTCCGGTACGGGAATAGCCTACAATGGTTGTGGCTTAATTGAGTTTCTACGGGTCAAAGTCGTGGCTTTCAAAATTGGTTTGTTAGGTTTGGGTACAGTTGGCGCGGGAACAGCAGAGATTTTGCTCTCCCCAGATGGTCGCCATCCGCTGTTGCAGGAATTGGAAATCTATCGGGTGGGAGTGCGCGATATTTCTCGAACTCGGTCTTTACAATTGCCAGAAAATGTGCTGACAACTGACCTAGAAGCGATCGCAACTGACCCGGAAATTGATATTGTAGTAGAATTGATTGGCGGATTGGAACCGGCGCGATCGCTCATTTTACAGGCTATTGCCAACGGGAAGCACGTAGTCACTGCCAACAAAGCAGTTATCGCCCGCTACGGTAGTGAAATCTTCGAGGCCGCCAACAAAGAAGGCGTTTACGTAATGCTAGAAGCTGCTGTCGGCGGCGGCATTCCAGTCATTCAAACCCTCAAACAATCTTTAGGTGCAAACCGCATCAAAAGTGTGACCGGCATCGTTAACGGCACAACTAACTACATCCTGACGCGGATGCAGACAGAAGGTGCAGACTTTGCGGAAGTGCTCGCGGACGCTCAGCAATTAGGTTATGCTGAAGCTGACCCTACAGCGGATGTAGACGGATTAGATGCTGCCGATAAAATTGCTATTTTAGCCTCGCTAGCTTTTGGCGGACGCATCAAATTAGCCGATGTTCACTGCGAAGGTATCAGAAAAGTTAGTGCGGCGGATATTGACTACGCCGACAAGCTGGGATTTGTGATTAAATTGTTGGCTATTGCTCAAGAAACCTCCCACTACAATGGCAAGCAAGCGGAGGGAGAAAGCGAACTGCTGTCAATTCGAGTGCATCCGAGTTTTGTGCCGAAAACTCATCCGCTGGCGAGTGTTAACGGGGTTTACAATGCAATTTTAGTCGAAGGAGAGCCGATCGGGCAATTGATGCTGTACGGGCGCGGCGCCGGTGCGGGGCCCACAGCTAGCGCCGTAGTATCCGACATCATGAATGTGGCGGCCATCCTGAAAACCGAAACTGTTCCGATTCCCCATCCTTTGCTGAGTTGCAGTCACCAACACTACTGCAAAATTGCTCCGATGCAGGAACTTGTTACTCGCTTTTACGCCCGTTTTCTGACGCGCGATACTCCGGGGGTAATTGGCAAACTCGGCACTTGTTTCGGCAATCACAAAGTTAGTTTGGAATCAGTTGTGCAGACGGGAATTCACGGCGATTTAGCAGAAATTGTCGTCGTGACTCACGATGTGAGGGAAGGGAATTTTCAACAAGCACTCGATGAAATTCGCGCGATGGAAGCAGTCGATAGTATTGCTAGCACGTTGCGAGTTTTGTAAAAATGATTTGCTAGGCGCGGGTGTCACATACAATATTTGCTAATAATTGACAATCTCTAAAACCCGCCCTCTCACTCTATTCTCGACCTCTGCGTGCATCGGCGTCAATCCATTGTCATCTGCGGTTAATAAATTCTCTTTTTTTAACCGCAGATACAGGCAGATTAACACAGATTAACGCAGATGAATTAGATCAATTCCCGTTGCACCGTCCGTGGTTGACTGTTGACTGGATTTTACGCCCGATGATACTACCGGATGTGATATCACATAGAATATTTGCCAATCATTGACCATCTCTAAAACCCGCCCTATCACTCACGCAACGGTAAATGTCATGTAGATTTTTGCCATTTGATACAAGTAAAAGTTAATTTAGATTATTCGTTGTGCGGTGGCGGGTTTATGTAGATTTTTTGTACTTAATAATGAAAGGAACAGAATTGGATTTTGTCGATCGCCAAACGGGAAGGCACTTGCTAGATTCCCTCTATGAAAAGTTTGCAAAACCCCAACTGCACGATACTTTTAAACCCAATAATCCGTCTATTTACATTCGGCACGAGTCAGGGCAAGTTATTGATGGAAATTATATCATAGAAAAAGTGTTTGAAGACTCTCGCACTGGTTTTTATGCTGAAAGTCGCGTTCCCATTTCTGGCAATAATCCGCCTGTTATCGTGATTCGCGGCTACGGTTCTTGGTATCCTTTCGAGCGTGTTTTGGAAGATACGCCAGATGTATTTATGGCAAAACTAGAACGCCAATTAAAATCGGCGAAAACTGCGGGTGCTATTGATTGGATAAAACAGCAATTTCACAGTGGAAATCCGCCCGATGTCATCGGAGAAAGTTTGGGCGGCAAAGTTGCTCAGCAAATAGCCGCAAAATACCCGGATTATATTAGATCCACTGTAATTTTTAATTCTTTGGGGGTTTCGGAAAAGTTAGCTAAAACTTCCACGGCTAACAATGTTTTTCACTACTTTACTTTAGGCGAAAGGTATGCTTTCTGGGCAAATCAAGGCGCTTACATACAGGGAACAATTTTTGTGATTTCTCAGAAAGGGGAAAACTGTTGTTATAAACTAGAAGAGGCGATCGTCCGAATGGCGCGTTTTGAAGGCAAGTTTCTCAAAAGGCGCGCGATTGTGGCAATATTGGCTCAGTTGCTTTTGGTAAATAGACACAATGCGATCGTCCTCAACAAGCGACGGCCAGTAGTCGTTCAGATCGATCGCGCTCAATTGCAAATTTTCCGAAAAAGTCGCTTTGTTTAAACTCAGACCAAATTGCTTCAGGTAGCAGAGGGCTGATTTTCCCGCGCTGCGACGGCGAG
The DNA here is from genome assembly GCA_030248405.1 of Microcoleus sp. MP8IB2.171. Lineage (GTDB taxonomy): Bacteria > Cyanobacteriota > Cyanobacteriia > Cyanobacteriales > Microcoleaceae > Microcoleus. The sequence continues at coordinate 1,964 of JARCMA010000270.1, read as the reverse complement.
TACCAGACAAAGTGCCGCTATCGCTTTTTCCCACTCTTCCTTCACGGCGGTGGGTTCAACCTCATTAAAAGCGCTAACTAAGCGAGGGATCGATCGTTCTAATGCCTGTCTAGGAATCGATTTGTGCAATTCAACTAAACGAGTTAAACTTTCTTGATTCTTCAAAAAACCGACTACCCATTTCGTAGTATGATCTGGACTGTCAGGGACATTTTTAAGTCCTAGTTCTGTTTGCAACCAGTCGTAAAAAGGCGGGAGATTTTGAGCTAAAACAGCGCCAGCAGTCGGCAAAGTTTCTTTGAGCAAAGCAGTATCGAGACTCCCCAAAACTTGATTTAACTCCGGTGATTCCAGCAAGCTAGTTAATGGAAGCGAAAGCATGGCTTCAGCATCATCGGGGGATACATTTAAAGTCCGCGAAAATGTTTGCAGCATGGGATAGTATTTGGTATGGATGACTTTTTCACTATAACAATAACACGTCTCAATGAATGTGAGCTAGCTCATATTAAGCAATTTTGATTAGGAATAATTAAATTTAACCCATTTTTTTTAGGCTAGCAACTCATCGACGGCAATACTAAAACCAGGCAAAACTATTTGAGTGCTGACAACTTCACCTCTAGTAAATAAAAGTCTCTGCTGTTGAGTAACAACAACAATCCATTGACTCTCTGGAAGTACCAGCCAGATTTCTTGACAGCCGGATTCCAAGTATTCATTAGTTTTAGCAAATACTTCTTCCGCTTTATCGGTAGGAGAAATAATTTCAGCAATCAACGGGAAACTTTGAGGAAGTATGGTAAAATCATTAAATTGAGCGACTAATTCTGGTGTCAAGTAAGAAACATCAGGACAGCGACCTCTCCCTACTGTACGGCAACCTGTTTCTGTGTAAACTTCTCCACCCTGTCCGCTGGAAATTGCGTAATTTCCCCAATAGCGGGATAACCGAGATTGAATACGACCAGTTTTTGCTGTCATGCCGTTTTTTTCTATTAATTCTCCATCTACCCATTCTGTGCTGTTAGGCGGGTTTTCCATCCATTCTTCTAGGGAAATGCGCGGAGATTCAATAACTTGAATTTCCCTTGATTCGATGAGTGAACTTACCATGTGAGTCAATCCTCTTATATTTGTACTATCTCACAATTTGAGTGATTCCTTTCATGATTTTGAGCGACGGCTGAGGCTGGGTTCCGAGATCATTAGTTTTAGGCAATTATGGTTGGTAAAACCCGCCCCTATAGGTATTTACGATTATTTGGCGTTGCGGATTCTAAACAAATTCTCCTTTAGCCACCATTACCACTTTACCTCCCACCAATACTTCTATTTCCCCTTCGTTTCTTTGAGCTTTCAGCAACAGCAAAGAAGGTCTACAAATCTCATAACCCTGTTCGACTCTCACATCAATATTTGATTCCCCATAATAATCATATTCTACCAAATATCCAGCCAAACAGCCATTGGCGCTGCCCGTTGCGGGATCTTCGGGAATTCCTAATGAATGGGCAAAAACTCGGACGCTCAAATTATTAATGTTGCTGTAAGTTTCTGGGCAAAATATCAAGATTTCTTGGGCTTCTGTGGTATTAATCAGTTCAAAATATTTGTCTAAGTTGACTTGAGCTTTTTTGAGCGCTGCGAGGTGTTTTAATGGGACAATTATAAACGACACTCCAGTAGAAACTTCTTGAATTGGAAATTTTTCGTCAATTTCATCTACTTCTAAATTCAGGACATTTGCCAGACTTGCGGCTGATAAAACTTGACCAAAACTAGGCGGGTTTTGTCGCATCCACAAAATATCTGCCGATTCATTGTGATAATTAAAAGTAACGGGAATTTGACCGATCGCTAAATTGAGAATTACTCGATCGACCTTTTCGCCAATTATCTCTTGCTGCAACACAAACGCAGTGCCCAACGTCGGATGACCGGCAAAGGGCAATTCCTTCTTT
>JARCMA010000269.1 GCA_030248405.1 Microcoleus sp. MP8IB2.171 | reverse complement strand
GGCTCGTCGATGTTGGCGAGTTTGTTGTTGTCGGGTTTGCTGATTCGGGTGGCGAGGGAGAGTTCTGAGGCTGATGTGGTTTCTTTAAACGGCCTCCGTGGACAGCCGGGAAAGCCGAAGTTACGATCGAACAACGGCACTGCACAAACTGAATAATTTGTCAAGTTATTTCCGCTAACACAAGAAGACTGGGCGGTTGAAACCGCGTCTATACAGACAAAACCCGCCGACGCGGGTTGAAGACAAAGGCGGTGAAAATTACCTTATTTTCCTCATTTCTTCAGTCCGCGTCGGCGGACTTCGTTTGTATAGACGCGGTTTCAACCGCCGTCTTATCTATTTCCGCCCGTCACCCTTATTTGGCGGTTCTTCTTGTTGTTCTTGAGGTTTAGCTGTGATGTCAGCTAATTCTTTTTTATCTGGTTTTGGTGTTTCTGGAGTTGAGTTAGCCATTGAGTTTTTTCCTAAATAGATGCACTTAATTTCAATAGTCCTGGACGCACGGGTGGTCAGAAACCGGGTTTTTTTACTAAAATCTTTCGTCGCAGTCCGCAGATTGAGTAAAAAACCCGGTTTCTCTAGGCTTGATGCGTCGAGGACTATTCAATTGTCATTTAAAATGATGGCATAATTACCAAGACTTTGGACAGTCCGAAGTCTTGTTGTAAAATTGACTCAATTATATTCATCAGGCAGTCTGTTAAGTTGGTGTGTTTTTTTGAGCTTCACCTCAAAAGTGCCTTGTTTTCGTTTTTTTGGGTGGATTCCACTCACTTTTTTTCTGACCGCGATCCGTCCCCATTTCAAAACTGTCCGCAATATTGCAGTAAGGTGTTATTCATCTACCGAAAGCTTGTCAAAAGTTATGAAACTGCAAAAAATTGGATTGTCGGCACTGATCTCAATCTTAGCGGCGCTGACTGTAGGTGAGTTTCGGTTTATCCCTAATTCTCAATTTAAAATCATCAATTCTCAGGCCTTGGCTCAGACTCAAGTTGAGCGGAAGGCCGAAGCAGATCGGCTGTTACAGCAAGGGCTTCAGCAGTTGAAGATTAGTCAATTTCAAGCAGCTTTACAGTCTTGGCAACAGGCACTAATAATTTATAGGCAAATTAAAGACCGTCAAAGCGAGGGGAAAGCTCTGGGAAGTCTGGGACTTGCTTACTATTCCCTCGGCGACTACGCCAAAGCGATTGAGTACCAACAGCAGTTGTTGGCGATCGCCCGAGAAATTAAAGACCGTCAAAGCGAGGGGAAAGCTCTGGGAAGTCTGGGACTTGCTTACTTGTCCCTCGGCGACTACGCCAAAGCGATTGAGTACCAACAGCAGTTGTTGGCGATCGCCCGGGAAATTAAAGACCGCCAAAGTGAGAGAACTGCTCTCAACAATCTAGGACGTGATCTTTACAAATCGGGCAATCTCTCAGCAGCCGAGAAAACCCTACTTGATAGTATTAAAGTTTCGGAATCTCTCCGTGCTGGATTAGACGATGCTAATAAAGTATCAATCTTTGAAACGCAAACTAACCCCTACGTCAATTTACAACAAGTCTTCATTGCCCAGAAAAAAACTAATGACGCTTTAGAAATTGCCGAGCGGGGTAGAGCTAGAGCTTTTGTCGAGTTATTGGCATCTCGCCAAGCCCCATCTGCATCTGTCCCAACTACTATCAACCCGCCTAATATCCAGCAAATTAAACAAATCGCTAAAGAGCAAAACGCTACCCTCGTCGAGTATTCCATTATTAGGAATGAAGCCCTTTATATTTGGGTCATCAAGCCGACTGGTGAAATTACCTTTCGCTCAGTTGATATCAAATCTCTCGACATCAATCTACCCGAAGCCACCGAAGGGACAAGAGTATCTGCTGCTACCGGGAGGAGAGGATTAAACGAGCAATATACCGCCATCTCTGAGATGATTCGCGGCACTCGCGATGCTCTGGGTGTGTCGGGAGACATTACCAATCAACAAGCAGCTAATCGCCCTAATTCTACCCCTGCTGAGCCTCGCATAATCTACCCCAAATTACAGCAAAGTTATCAACTACTCATTCAACCAATTGCCGATCTTTTACCGGCCGATCCGAATGCTGCTATCATATTCATTCCCCATCAATCCCTGTTTTTAGTTCCCTTTGTCGCCTTACAAGATCCGGCTGGTCAATATCTGATTGAAAAACATACCATCCTCACCGCTCCCGCCATTCAAATTTTGCAGTTAACCCGCCAATCACGGCAAAAAGTCCGACAACTTTCTCTCCAAAATAACCTCGTCGTTGGCAATCCAACGATGCCCAAAATTGGCAACCCGCCGCGCCAATTAGATCCCTTACCGGGCAGCGAACAGGAAGCAATTATAATTGCCAAACTTCTGAATACTCAAGCAATTACAGGCTCTCAAGCGACTAAATCATCGATTGTGCAACAGATGTTAAAAGCCCGGATTATTCATCTAGCAACTCACGGATTACTCAATGAAGTGAAGAGGCGAGATTTACCTGGAGCGATTGCCCTTGCTCCATCAGGAAATGATGACGGATTGCTCACTTCCAGCGAAATATTAGATTTGAAATTAAATGCTGAATTAGTGGTATTAAGTGCTTGCAATACTGGCAGAGGAAAACTCACAGGCGATGGCGTGCTTGGGTTATCTCGTGCTTTAATTAGTGCTGGTGTTCCTAGTATTATCGTTTCTCTGTGGTTTGTGCCCGATGATTCGACAGCGGAATTAATGGCAGAATTCTATCGCCAGTTACAGCAAAACCCGAATAAAGCTCAAGCTTTGCGACAAGCGATGTTAATTACAATGAAGATGCACCCAAATCCTCAAGATTGGGCAGCGTTTACGCTGATTGGCGAAGCAGAATAAGATTTTTTTCGGCGCTTGCTACACTCCTTGAGGATTGCAGCCAAACAAATCCGAGGTGGAGGCAAAAACATCTTTGTTAAGTATTAAATGCCGATCGCCATCTCGACTGATTAAGCCTTGCTGCTGCAATTTTCCCAACATTCGCGTTACAGTTACCCGCGTCGTACAAATAGCATTAGCAATATCTTGATGCGTCAAACGGATGCTCAAACGAGTTCCTTCAACCACAGGCTGACCAAAGTCCTGTTGCAATAATAGCAGAAGTTGATACAAACGGTCTTCTACTCGGCGCTGTCCGGCGATCGCCAAAATTGCTTCCATTTGCCGCATCCGTCGTACCATTTGAGGCAGCAACTCGTGAGCTAATTGAGGAGAAGCTTCGATTTCCACCATAGAATACCACATCAAATAAATATCTGATGTCGCCGTAGCTCGGTAAGTCTGCAAGCTTGTAAACCACAAACCGAAGCACATCGAAGGCCCTACCCAACCCAAAAGTCCTTCTTCCCCGGTTGGATAAAGCGTGCTCAGTTGTGCTAAACCTTGACAGACTCGCCAAAGGCCTTGTGGCATCAAAGGAATGGTTTCGCCCTTGGCATAAAAATGTAAGTTTCGAGTCGCTCCAGTGTTATGCTGGACTTCCGCTAAAAGTGCTTTGGATGTTGGTGGCATATCCGTTATTTCCAGCTAAAAAACCTTGGTCTGAGACCTACGCCTCTCACTCTAGCCGACGAAGGTAAAGGTTTGGTAATCGTCTGGTTAGCGCCAAGATAAGCTTTAGTAATTAGTTGTTATTTGTTATAAAATAACTCAGAAAAAGCTGGCTTTTGTTAAACAATTGCGCTCGTTACTTTGGGCAGATTCAATAAATATTTGACTTAAAAAATCCGCAGAGTATTTGTTAATAAATAGTCAGTTCATCAAGATTAAATAGAAAACAAAGGCGAGTTCGGAAGTTCGATCGCACTCCCAGGCCCGCCGAGTCAACTGCTGCTACCTGCTGCGGCAACCTTCAAGAACTTCTAAAATAGTTTAAAGAAGTATCAAAAGAGAAAAGTAAGGTTTTTCATGGCCGATCAATTAATTCACGCTACAGCCGCAGATGGCGGAATTCGCGCCGTAGCGGTTATTTCCACCCGCCTCACCGAAGAAGCAAGACAGCGACACAAGCTCTCCTACGTCGCTACAGCAGCCCTCGGACGCACGATGTCGGCGGGGCTGTTACTCGCCTCCAGCATGAAGCGGCCCCAATCAAGAGTCAACATTCGCATCAAAGGAGATGGGCCCCTGGGCGGACTTCTGATTGATGCGGGACTCGATGGAACGGTTCGAGGTTATGTGGACAATCCGGAAGTGGAATTGCCACCCAATGCTAAAGGCAAACTCGATGTTGGCGGGGCAATAGGTGATGGTTATTTGTACGTGGTGCGGGACGTTGGATATGGCTTCCCTTATTCAAGTACGGTAGAATTGGTTTCCGGCGAAATTGGCGACGATCTGACTCATTATTTGGCAACCTCGGAGCAAACGCCTTCGGCTCTGGTTTTGGG
>JARCMA010000268.1 GCA_030248405.1 Microcoleus sp. MP8IB2.171 | reverse complement strand
GTCGTCTGTCAGTTCCCTTGAGTTTTTTAGCTGTTTTGATGTAAAGAGATTTGGCGTGTTCGGTCAGTTTCATGATAGATTTTAGAGACATAATATATGATGGACACTGAAATTATTTTTCGGTCATCATTGGGTCATTATAGGATCAATTATTCTGTGGTTGCCTCTAAGTCGATAGCCCCGCTACCTCCTCCTGCCGCCGCCGCGTGCAGGGCCGTTTGTCCTGCTTTGTCGATCGCCCTTACATCCAATCCTTTTTGCAGAAACAACTGTACAATTGTCTCATTCCCGCCAAAAGCAGCCGCGTGTAACAGTGTTTGGTTTAAATAAGTCTTGAAATGAACATCCGCATTTTTTGCCAATAGTTTTTTAACTTCCAACAAATTGCCCGTGTAAGCAGCACTAAACAGCAGAATGTTGATATTATCTATTTTGGGCAATTCCCATCGCTCAAGCATTCCAACTTCAACCCGATCGCCAATCCAGTCTGCAGACACAAGTTGCACCATCTCAAAACTTTTACTCTTCAACTCCCTTCCAGACGCATCGAACAAAAATACATCGCAAGGCGCATCGCTGCCCCCACCTGGCATAGAAAACAGCATCGGATGTCTGACAATGGCGATCGCATATTTGCCGTTTGGACTCCAAGTAGCGCTGCGAATACCCGATTTCATGATTTCTCGGGGCGCAACCGAGAGGATAATTAACAAGCCTAAAATACCAAGACAGCCAAAACGAAAAAAACGCATAATTATCTTACAGTAGCTCCTGGAATAGACTATAATTTTTAACTTCCATAGATCCCGCGCGAGGAACCAAACAATCCCAAATATCAACGATTGCTACATTCCTATCCGCTGTTTCCGTTAAACTTTGATGATTTTTAAGCGCCTTGAAATATTACAGCCAACATCCTAACGCTTTCTCTATCGACTATCTCAACGACTTGCGAGGAGCAATTCTAGCATCCCCGTATCTGGCAATCAACAACCTCAACCGCGATTTCATTGGCACAAAAGGCTTTTCCGTGGTGTTTAAGCGTTCCGAAATTGCCGAAGTAGAGCGCCGCTTCCCCTTCTTCAAACCCTATCTAGACAGAGCATTAAACCCTGAATGCAACGCTTTTTATCTCAATCCCCTGCTGCTGGGTGAAGGTTCCCGTGTCGATCCGCATATCGATCGATCTTTGCGATCATACTGCAAAACCGTCGAACCTCCTGCAGCAGTCAGCGTTTTGTACGTACAAGTACCGCCAAACTTGCAAGGAGGAGAGTTGATACTGCGGCGCAACAAACAGCAAGTCGGACAGATTAAGCCGCAAGCCAACTCACTCATCTATTTTCAAGGAGATTTGACTCACTCTGTCAACGCCGTTAAAAGTAGCGGAACTCGTTTAAGTTTGGTTTGCGAACAGTACAGTTTGAGCGCCGCAGAATTGCCAGATATTCCCGGATTTACGGTGGAATCTAGGGCCGCGAAAGCAAAAAGCAAGTGAGGTTTATTCGATTCGGGGAGGGCGATAAATTCAGGACACGCTTAACCAGCCGCTTGCATCAAGGGTTCAATCACCGCCAACTTATGTGCTGGGAGATTATCCATAACCACTACTGCGATCCGAGTGGGTTAAGACCGAGCATTATGGGCGATCGGCTTAAGTAAAATCAAGTATAATGTTAGAGTTACTGAATTGTTATATGGTTAGAGTAACTTATAAAATTCATAATGGAGCAGAGGAACTTAAGTGGCAAAAATAGAAGGATTTAGGGTAATAAATTACCGCTCGCTGCGTGATATTACTATGGGCAAGCTGTGGAATACGCAAAATGCCAAGCCACTAACGCCAATGACAGCCGTTATCGGTAAAAATGGTGTTGGGAAAAGCACGCTTTTCGACACTTTTGGCTTTCTTGCAGACTGCTTAAAAGGGGGAGTCGAAGAAGCCTGTGATTCCCGTGGGCGGGGAGGTTTCGAGAGAATTCGATCGCAAGGACAAAAGGGAAGTGTTGAGTTTCAGATTTACTATAAAGAGGATGGTAACGCTCGACCAATGACCTATGAGTTGGCAATAGACCTTGACTCTTCTGAAAGACCATATGTAAAAAAAGAAAGACTTAGACAACGGAGAAAAGGACAAGACAGAGGACGACCTTTTTCTTTTTTGATTCTAAATGAAGGTAAAGGTTTAGCATGGAAAGGTGAAGAAGAAGGCCTTGATGAAGATCGAGGAGAATTTGATCTAACTAATTTAATAGAAAAAATCCAGATAGGTGAGACATCAGAAGAAAGTAAAGAAACGGAAATAGTTGAACTTGACGACAAGCGAAAACTGGGAATTGCTACTTTGGGAGCGCTCAAACAACACCCAAGAATTTCCGCATTCCGTAGATTTATCGAAGGATGGTATCTCAGCTATTTCACACCAGACGCTGCCCGTAGCTTACCTCTGGCTGGGCCACAAAAACATTTGGATATTCATGGAGATAATCTAGGAAATGTGGTTCAATTTATGGAGAGAGAGCATCCTAAGAAATTCCAATCAATTCTGCAAAAAATCTCTACTAAGATTCCAGGAGTGGAAAAGATTAGCACCGCAAAAAGTCCAGACGGTAGACTTCTGCTGCGGTTCAACGATCGAGGTTTTCAAGAACCGTTTTATGCTCAACAAATGTCAGACGGAACACTGAAGGTATTTGCCTATCTCCTTCTTTTAGAAGACCCCTCACCACCGCCATTTTTGTGCATTGAAGAACCAGAAAACGGACTTTACCATAAGCTTCTAGAAACTCTAGCCCGAGAATTTCGAGAACACGCTACAGCTAAAAAAAGTGGATCGCAAGTATTTGTTACAACACATCAACCCTATTTTGTAGATGCTCTTAAACCTGAAGAGGTTTGGGTACTTGAGAAGGGCGAGGATGGTTTTTCTACAATCAGACGAGCTAGCGAAAATTCTCTCATCAATAACCTTGTTTCAGAAGGATTGCCCCTTGGCGGACTTTGGTACAGCGATTATCTAGATAAAAGGTGAATAAATGCACTTTGAGATACTTGTCGAGGATATTTCTGGAAAAACTGCTCTTGAAATTCTTATACCAAAGATTATTAGCACCGAACAACATACATTTAATATCCATCCTTACAAAGGAATTGGACATATTCCTAAAGATTTAAAATCTGCTTCTGACCCCAAAAAACGAATTCTGCTCGACCAGCTTCCGCGACTTATTCAAGGCTATGGTAATACATTCTCTCAATATACTCCTGATTACCCTGCTGTCCTGATTGTAATTTGCGATCTTGATAACCGATGCCTCAGTACGTTTCGCAAAGAACTACTAGATATTGTAAATAAGTGTAATCCTCCGCCAAAGACGCAATTTTGCATAGCAATTGAAGAAGGAGAATCATGGTATCTAGGCGATTTAGCAGCAGTTAAGGCAGCTTATCCGAAAGCAAAAGAAGCAGTCCTAAAATCTTACATTAATGATAGTATCAGTGAGACGTGGGAGAAGTTAGCTGATGCGGTGTTTTCCGGTGGTAAACAAAAATTAAAAAAACAAGGTCGGCAAGCAATTGGTTTAGAGAAGACAAACTGGGCTAACAATATTCCTCCCCACATGGACGTAGATAATAATTTGTCACCAAGCTTCTGTTATTTTCGAGATCAACTTCGAGGCTTAACGAGTCAGTAAAGAAACCGGGTTTTTTATTGGGAATCGCCTAGTGCAACGAAGTAGACTCGTAAAAAAACCCGGTTTCTCGACACCCGTGCCTAAGTCCTGCCTAACTACCAAAATCGGAATAATAGCCAAACTTTTGATGAGTAACAGCCCATACAGCTAGTTTAGCGGGACAAGCTCAGCTTCAGATTCCCACAAACAGCGAACAACCCCAAAGATGAAAATACAACCCCGAATTCAGCAAAGTCAAAGCGAGATCCTTTTCTTGGCATACTATATATAGTGTGCCTGGGTAAGTCCTGTAAATGTACGATCGCCCGCAGTTTCAGCGCCCAGCCTCCTGTCAAACTCAACTCCTGCGGTTACGCGCGATCGGGCGATCGACCATTTCGCAAAAAAAAGTAACATTCTGTAGCCTGCGCTACATTAATTAAGTTAATGATTGCTTACACTCTCCAAGTGTAGACTGTGTGCTCTCCATAATTCCCCAAAACCATAAACGAGTGCGTTGTTTGCTGGACTGCGATTTATCGATCGTCGAACCGTTAAAAACCATAAGTAGTTTTGAGATGAATTAATCGGAATTGACTCGCACAAAATTTTTGAGCTTACCAGGGTTAAAATTAGCTACTAAATCTGTGCAGCGACCACATCTGTCAGGAACTCAGGTCTAAAGACACTGAGCTTGTAAGAGAAATCTAACAAGCCATTCTGACCAGCCTCAGTCTTAATTGACTACGTTTTTTGAGTCACGACACCCCGGAATGCGAAGCTAGTTCCTTGCTCTGTCATCTGCAATTAAACAGTTTTAAAGTCACGCTTTACAGTGTTGCAGGTCTAAAAAGCTCTCAAAACATTGACCGACAAGCTAACATCACCCCGCAAGGGAGGCTCTAATCGAGCAAACATTATGCGATCGCGAGTTGTAAGGTTTGAGATGGTAATTGTCCCATCGAAAGTACATTACAAAAGTACACCTAATCGAACGACTCCAAGGCGGTAATGGAAAGATTCAAGGCGGTTGAAACCGCCTGGTCGTTTTCCTCTCAGGTCTAAAGACTCGCTCGTTTCCCACTTACCGAGTTTTTTTATGATGTTAACTAAAGTTAGTACAGCCTCTTGTCATCTATTTTGTTGCTAAGAACCGAAATCCAACCGCATCTATCGAACACTGGATTCTCAGCAACACAGAAAGCGAAGTGATTGCGCCTCGCTCCTCCAATCCTTCAGATCCTGCCCAAAAAGGCCTTCTCCAAAAAGTTAGCCTTGACTAAAAATGTTAGTAAATCTAACAGATTCATCAACGGTTAGACTGGCACTAACCCCTATTTTTCACAACTACTCCTCCCCTAATCCCAATAAAAATAACCATGAGTGGAAACCAATCGCGCGTTCAAGCAATTTCTCAAATCGTCAACCGCAAACTGACTCCTGCCAAGCCTCCCAAGCGGTTAGAAGATATGTGGGCAACAGACGTTTTTAGTCTGAGCCAAATGCAAGAAAGACTGCCCAAAAATATTTTCAAATCAGTAAAAAACACCATTCAAACCGGGCAAACCCTCGATCCTTCCGTAGCTGATGTAATTGCAGTAGCAATGAAAGATTGGGCTATTTCCAAAGGAGCCCTGTACTACGCCCACGTATTCTACCCGCTAACCAACAGCACCGCCGAAAAACACGACGGTTTCATCTCAGTCCAAAGCGACGGCTCCGTCATCTCAGAATTTGCAGGTAAACTTCTAGTACAAGGCGAACCAGACGGTTCCTCCTTTCCCAACGGCGGCATTCGCTCCACCGCCGCCGCTCGCGGATACACAGCCTGGGATGTCACCAGCCCCGCCTATGTCATGGAAACAGACAACGGCATGACATTGTGCATTCCCACTGTTTTCATCTCCTGGACAGGTGAAGCACTAGACAAGAAAACCCCGCTTTTGCGCTCCATTGCTGCCATGAACAAAGCAGCAACCAGAGTATTAAAACTGTTAGGAAATACCGAAGTTGCTCCCGTAAATTCCAGTTGCGGTGCCGAACAAGAATACTTCCTGGTAGATTCTAATTTCGCCAACAACCGCCCCGATTTACTGTTAGCAGGTCGCACCCTGTTTGGCAAGCCTCCCGCCAAAGGTCAGCAATTTGATGACCACTATTTTGGAGCAATTCCAGAGCGCGTTCAAGTCTTCATGCAGGAAGTAGAAGAAAGAATGTACCGCCTGGGAATTCCTGCCAAAACCCGCCACAACGAAGTAGCACCCGGTCAGTTTGAAATTGCACCATTTTTTGAAGCAGCAAACGTCGCCAGCGACCACCAACAATTAACCATGACAATTCTCCGCAACACTGCGAAGAAACACGGTTTTGTCTGCTTGCTGCACGAGAAGCCCTTTGCAGGAATCAACGGTTCCGGCAAACACGTCAACTGGTCAGTCGGTAACGCCACCCAAGGCAACTTATTAGACCCCGGCGATACACCGCACTCTAACATACAATTCCTAGTGTTCTGCGGCGCTGTGATTCGCGGCGTTCACAAATACGGCTCCTTGTTGCGCGCAGTAGTTGCAACAGCCAGCAACGACCACCGTTTGGGTGCCAATGAAGCTCCGCCAGCAATTATCTCCGTCTATTTGGGCTCGCAATTAGAAGATATCTTCGAGCAAATTAGCCAGGGCGGAGTTAAGGGTTCTAAAAGTCGAGGCATCATGAATTTAGGTGTAGAAACACTGCCTACTTTCATGAAAGATGCCGGCGACAGAAACCGGACTTCGCCCTTTGCCTTTACGGGAAACCGCTTTGAATTCCGTGCAGTAGGTTCCGGTCAATCTGTTTCCGGCCCGCTGGTGGCAATGAATACTATTCTTGCAGATTCTTTGGACTGGGTTGCTAACAAATTAGAAAGCGACTTGGCTAAGGGCACTGAACTGAACGCTGCTATCCAAACCCTCCTGAAAGAAGTGATGGACGAGCACGGCGCGGTGCTATTTGGTGGCAACGGCTATTCTGAAGAATGGCACAAAATGGCTGAGGAACGGGGTTTAGCCAACTTGCGGACTACGGCAGATGCTTTGTCCGCGTTGAAGGAAGGATACATTGAAGATTTGTTTGAAAAGACAGGTGTTCTGACTCCAGTTGAACTCGAAAGCCGTTATGACGTGTATGCAGAACAGTATTTGCTGGCAATTGAAGTCGAAGCAAAACTGGTACTGAGCATGACAAAAACTCTGATTTATCCGGCAGCGGTGAGCTATTTGTCCGAGCTTTCTAGCACGATTTCTAAGTTGAAAGAAATTGGCATTGAATTGGAAAAGGAAACTGCCGAAAAAGTAGCGGCGCTGGTTAAGTCAATGATGGATACTGCGAGCAACTTGACTGATGCTTTGACCAAGCACGATTTTGCTACAACAGACGAGCATATGCAGTACGCTTCGCAAACAATTCGCCCTTTGATGGATGAGGTTCGCCAGTATGCGGATGCTCTGGAGGGTGAAGTGGCTGATGATTTGTGGCCGCTGCCTACTTATCAAGAAATGCTGTTTGTTAAGTAATAGCAAATTCCGTTAATCTCACATCTTGCACCATTCTCAAGAACAGGCAAGATGCCTGTTCCACAAAAAGTGCATTTTCTTGTGGGGTGGGCATCCTGCCCGCCCATAAAAAGCTTATTGAAAATGGTGCAAGATGTCAGTTAATTGCAGGTTAGATTTGTAAGGACACGGCAGTGCCGTGTCCTTACTTTTTTTTTGAGGTTAAATGAGTGGTACGCTGAATCTGTCAGAGTCATTAAATGCGAGCGAGAGTATAGAGTGGTGAAGATTGTTGAGATACCCTTCAACAAATTTATCGGCGTAGAAAAAGTAATATTGCTGCGAAAAGCTATTATGCGAATTCAATCTCTCTTGAAACAAATGACTCTGGCGGCTCTAGCTCTATTTTTTGCGATCAGTTGCAGTCGATCGACTCCGAATGTAAACTCTTCCCCTGAAGCAAGTACCTCCAGCAACTTTAGAGTGGCAATGCTCACCACAGGCTCCAAAGACAACCAAAGTTGGGATCAAGCTTGCTTTGAAGGATTGAATCTCATCAAAAATAAATTTCATGCTCAGGTAGACATTACTGACAGTATTGACGGTGAAAATAGTGAACCTACCATTCGCAAATATGCCCAGTCAGGCTATAAACTGGTAATTGCAGCCAGTGGTGCCTATTCCAAAGCTGCCGAAAAGGTCGCTAAAGAATTTCCGCGAACGAAATTTGCCCTGATTACAACGCATCCAGGGAATAACACAAATTTGGGGGCTGTTGCCTTTCGATCGGGTGAGGTGGGGTACCTCACAGGCGCTTTGGCTGCCATGAAGACCAAAAGCAATAAAGTTGGCTATATTGTGGGTGAACCTTATCCGGTTTATAAAGAAGAAGAAGCCTTGTTTAGGCGGGGAGTGAAGGCAACGAATCCCTCTGTTCAAGCCTCGACGGCTTTTCTCGACTCTTGGGTTGATACGGAAAAAGCTACCAAAGTCGCAATGGATATGGTTGCCTCGGGAGTGGATGTTTTGGCATTCAACGCGGGTGAGGCAGGGTTAGCCGCGCTAAAAGCCGTTTCGCAAAAGCCAGGAGTCTTGGTGATTGGTAGGACAAAGGATCAGTACGAACTGGCTCCCGGCAAAGTCCTAACTAGCGTTCTGCAGGACATTCCCAATCTGGTGCTAAATGTGGCAGTGTTAACCCAGGAAGGTCGCTGGGAAGGAAAACTTTACAAGTTTGGACTCAAGGAGAAAATCTACGACTTTGCCCCTTTCCGTGGTAGTCTCACGTCTCAGGAAGAGGACACTTTCAAGACCATCCGAGAAGCTGTGACGACTGGCAAAATTGATGTTTCTCCTTAGTTTGCCCATTAATTGATTTACCAATATTGATCAATAGCCCGATGAAAAATCAACGCAACGATCGCGTTCTGCCGATTGCCAGAAGCTCCCCTTTTCATCCCTGGCAACGCTTCTTTTCTATTGCAAATCAGCTCCGCTATGGTTTGATATTTTTGGTTCTCCTGAGCTTACTGCCCACAGGTGGCTTGCTGATCTACCTCAGTTTTCAGGCGCAGATCCAGCAATCGCGATCGCTCCAACAAGAGCGTAGTCAGACAGCAGCAGGGCAGATTGATAATTATTTAGATGACTTGAAACGAAAACTGAGCTATTTAGCTAGGTTCAAAGGACTCACAAACTTTCAACCTCAAGTGCAGCAGAGCCTGTTGGAAGGGTTGATTCGCCATAATGATGCTTATGAAGCCGTTGCCATTTTGAACCGGAAGGGACAAGTTGTGGTGTCAGTTTCACCCTACGAACCGCTCAAGTTAGAAAATCCAGCCAATTCGCCACTGTTTATTCGTGCTTTTAAACAACAGGAAGATTATGTCAGTCCTGTAGAAATTAATCCTAAAACTCACCAACCAACCACCATTCTGGCGGTTCCGATTCGGAATGAGCGAGATGAGGTGGATGGGGTGCTATTAGCAGAGATAAATCTCAACTTTCTCTGGTTTGTTGTTTCCCAAACCGAGGTTGGCAAGACGGGTTATGTCTATGTAGTCGATGAGCGTAATTTTCTGATTGCTCAAAAGGGTAGTAAGCCAGAAACTTTTCAACTTCAAGATATTTCTAAGCGCCCCTTCTTTCAATTCTTGAAAGCATCCGAAGATACTAAGCGCCTTAACGTTTATCAAGGTCTAAAGCAGGTAGAAGTATTGGGAGCCAGTGCCTTAGTTCGGAGCGTGAATTGGAATGTGGTTGTAGAACTACCAACGGCTGAGGCGTATGCTCCCGTTTACCAAATGCTATTAGTTATGGGAGGCTCATTGGCAGTAGTGACGATCGTCGCTGTTGGTATTGGCTTTCTATTTATTCGGCAAATTGTGGTGCCGCTCGATCGCTTAACCACGGCAGCTACTGAACTCAGTGCGGGGCAATTAGATACACGGGTCAACATCGACAGCCAAAACGAACTGGGGACATTGGCGATCGCATTTAACAATATGGCAACCCAGTTAGAGGAACTGATTAAAGCAGTTGAAGTGGAACGCAATTTCGTTTCAGCCATTCTTGAAATTGCAGGTGCCCTGGTGGTTGTGCTCGACCCGCAGGGACAAATCGTTCGCTTTAACCGGGCTTGCGAACAAATGACTGATTACTCGTTTAGTGAAGTGAAAGGGCGCTACATTTGGGAATTGTTCCCGAACTCAGACTTAGCAGGACTTGCCAAAACTGCTTTTGAGTCTTTAAAAGCTGGTAATTTTCCCCAGCAGTATGAAGGCAGTTGGATGAGAAAAGATCAACAACTCAGACTGATTGCCTGGTCAGATACTGCTTTAGTGGATAATCAGGGTGAAATTGAGTACATCATCAAAACAGGGATTGACATTACTCAACGAAAACAGGTAGAAGAAGAACTCAAAGCGTCGGAGCAGCGGCTATCTTTTATATTCCGCAAAACTTCACTGGCAGTTGTGGAATGGAATTTAAACTTTAAAGTCACTACCTGGAATCCAGCGGCAGAGAAGATTTTTGGTTACACGGCTACAGAGGCGATCGGACACCATCCCGCAGAATTAATTGTGCCTGCGTCTGCCCGAAAGATGGTCGATCAAGTTATGAACGAGTTGTTGATTCAGAGCGAAGGAATCTACACCGTCAACGAAAATATAACGAGAAACGGCAAAACCATTATTTGCGAATGGTTCAATACGCCTTTGGTAGGGGATGCTGGAAATATTGTTGGAGTTGCATCTTTGGCGCTGGATATT
>JARCMA010000267.1 GCA_030248405.1 Microcoleus sp. MP8IB2.171 | reverse complement strand
TAACCACCATAATACTTGTATTCGTTCTTTCTGACTGGCAGTACGAGTATTTTTTAGTTGTTTTTCTAAAAATTCTACACTTTCTTCAATTGTGATTTTTAAAATACGAGCCATAAAACGCACCATAAACGCTACCTCTCTATTATATGCAACTTCACATAAAATTGGTATGACTAATAACTCAATAAGTGTATGAAAATTAGAGCGATCGTACATCCAGCAGAAGAAGGTGGCTATTGGGCAGAAGTCCCCGCACTTCCAGGCTTCATTACTGAAGGAGACACGATAGAAGAAGTGATGATTAATTTAAAAGATGCTATGGTCGGTTGGCTCGAAGTTGCTAATATCGCTTTACACATATAAAAGCTGATTGGCGATTTCATCAGCCGTTAGCGTATTTAACAGAATAGCAACCCGTTGGGCAATCTCATAGGCGTTATTTTGAGGAGCTACAATAATGCCAGAATGTTGCCGTCCTTCTGTCATATACTCTAGATGCAGTCGCTCAAAGTCTACGCGATTATGGGTGAGCAAACATCGCTCAACAGATGCAGCATAAGCTAATTGTTGACTATCCGATTGACTCAGCATTCCCTGTTCGCTCGTTGTCGTCACATCAAAACCTCTAGCCTTTAACAAAGTGGCTACAAGCCTAGAAACATCTTCATCTGTA
Source organism: Microcoleus sp. MP8IB2.171 (assembly GCA_030248405.1). Taxonomy (GTDB): domain Bacteria; phylum Cyanobacteriota; class Cyanobacteriia; order Cyanobacteriales; family Microcoleaceae; genus Microcoleus. Next base: position 9,095 of record JARCMA010000267.1, on the reverse strand, counting down.
TAGATAGTTGCAAACAATTTCACAGTTTTTCCATTGCAGCTTTAACAGCAGGATGAATCAATTCTTCAGGAATTCGATTCCGCTCAATATAACTATTTATTTCTTCCTGATTATCCAAATAAAAACTCAGTGCGTCAAAAATTTGAGCTAATTTCAGGTGAGGCAAGTGCGTCGGGATTTCTTCAGGAGTGATGCCCAAACGCCACAATTCCACGATCGCACGAACGGAAGTTCTGGTTCCTGCGATAATTGGTTCGCCTTGCAAGATTTCAGGGTGACGTGCGACATAACGCGAAACAGATTGTGTGGTCATAAAAGATTAACACGACACAGCGAGCTTTATTATAACTTAGGCTAACACTCGGTAAAAGATTCAGAAGCGCGATATGCCTACGGCACGCTGCGCGATCGCCCTTTGGCGCGGATTTGTGCTGTGGCGGTAGCGCCATCTACAACTTCACCTCGTTGGGACGTTTCTTGGCCAATCAGTGCGTCTTTTTGGAGTTCCAGGAGTCGCCCCTGATAAATATCTTCTTGCTGTTGGAGCAGTTGAATACCTGCTAGGATAACTTCGATCGCGCTTTTGTATTTGCCAGTCGTGAGTTGACGCTGCACGAGGGCTTCGAGTTCGGGTGACAAAACAATTTGCATGGCATTTGAGAGGAAAAGTGTTGGTTATATTATAAGCTATTTCATATAACCCAATACGCTTGGGTTAAAACAGTTCGGTCGATCGAACGATCTGAAAAATAGATACTGCGATTGCTGCCGTGCGAGACGCTCGAAATGACAAAAAAGCGTTAACCCAACGGTATTGTCATATAACCATGACTTACGCATTAAGGCAAAAGAAACCGGGTTTTTTACCTAATCTTTGGACTACAACAAAGGATTATCGTAAAAAACCCGGTTTCTGACAACCTGTGCGTAAGTCCTAATAACCCGATTTTCATTTTACCCTAAAATTCAAATTTACCGCACGTTTGAGAATTTGACCGACAACTCCGTACCTGTCGCCCGTCAATCCATCGAGTTCGTGTTCAATATCTTCCAACCAGCCCAGTTTACTTGTCCACTTACCATTAGGTAATTGTCTTGCTGCATGAGTGGGGATACAGCTAGAGTCAATATATAGTGCTATTTTTTCATATCCAGCTTCTAATGTGTCGCCATTAGAAATTTCATATCCCAACGTTTTATAAGCCAGAATATATGCTTCTAGCGTCTCCTCTTGCGGCACGCCATCTGGCCAATAAAATTGCTCTCCCGGTATTGGTTGCCACCATCGATTATCTTCGCCAGCAGCCCAAGCAAAACAGTTATATTCCTCTGATTTTAGACTGGTAACTTGATAATCAGTGTGATACAAATTCGGCCATTTAATTTCAAGTTTAGGTCTTCTCTACATTCTATTCAATCGCGTAGCCTTGATTTTTCCCCCACTCGATCCAAGCTGATGCCATTTGTTTGACTCTTCCTTTTTGTTCTGCTTTGATGGGATTTGTACCTGTAATTGCACTCAATGCTGCGAACCAGTAAAGGGGATTTTTTTTCAGTTCTGATAGCAGTAGCGGTATAATTGGATTTCCCATATTAATAATTTCCTGATATGCAGGATGCTGAGACATTCGGTTTGTCGAAGACATTCCAGCAACTTCTCTTTGCCACTGCTCGGCAAGGTGATAAAATTTGTCAACTACCACTGAGTCTAATTCAGCATTTTTATTGAGGATATCTGTGGCAGTATGTGGAGAGGAAAATTCTCGCTCTGCAAGCAAGTTTTTCAAACCCATTAAGACTAACTCTTCTATTGATACATTCAGATCGGCAGCGACTTTTTGTAGTTTCAGCAGGCGCTCATCTGAAATGGCGATCGTGATGGTGTTCATCTCGGTTACAAACTAGGATGATTTCTTAAGTGTAGCAAATAAATTATAGTTGCTATAAGAATCAAATTTTGACCGATAACTTCGTAAAGTGTAGCCAATAAATTCTAGATCCAAACTAGATCCAGTACGTGCTGAATCGCCGCTCGTAAAGGCGTACAGTATAGAAGTTGCGGAACCGGCACACCGATCGCCCGATCGCCCTCCAGCAATTTGTTACCCTAAAAGTAGAATCAAACCTCCCTCAACTGCATCCCATGAACAACGCCTCTCCCCTAATTCAAACCGTCACTCCAGAACGCTGGGCCGGGTTTAGTATGGACTTTATCGGGGCGGGTTACACGGGGCTGTTGGTCAAAAACGGCCGCGCTGTGCGTACCCTGAAATCCGGGCGGCATTTCAGCTTCGCCCTTCCCCTGCTGGAACAGTGTCAAATTGTCCTTGTAGATACCAAACTCCGCAATTTGGATGTACAGTCGCACGGAGATTTCTTGTCTAAGGACAGATTTTTAATTGATGCGACTCTGACGGTTATTTATCAAGTTATAGATCCGAAACGGGTAGCTTTGGAATTGTCCGATCCGATTGCGGCTTTAGCAAGTGCAGTGAAGGATTGTATGGGATTAGCGATCGGGCAATTTTCCTTACAACAGCTTATCACCCAAGGCCGGCTCTTGCTGCGCCAAAATTTGCTCGATCGCGTTCAAGACTTTTATACACTCGGTTTTAACTTAGAAGACGTGCGAATTGGCGATGTCAGCTTCCCCGAAACCAACGGAGTGATTCGCCAAGTTGAGGGAATGAGTGCCCGACAGGAAGCAGAAAATTCGGCAGCCCTGCAAATGAGAATTGCTGAAGCCGGCCGCCCGATCGCACCTCAAGCTCCCATCCAGCAGTTAAACTTAATTTCAGGTCATTCTCCGGCGAGTCTTCCAGCTTCTGAAACAGCAGCATCATTCGATCGCGATTTACAACAACTGACAGAACAACTCGCCCAAAACAGTCTCCCACCTGCGAGAAATTCACCTTCACTTGCACCGACGGTACTCGCCAGTAGCGATCGCAAAAACACCGCCTATTTAATCTACAAGTTTTCGGGACAGGCGATCGGTTTAACGGCGAATCCTTTTACAATTGGACGCGAACCGACTAACACTTTAGTATTGCAAGATCCGCAAAGTTCGCGCTACCACGCCCAGATCCGCCGGGCCACTGACGAAGTTGGCAAACAGCGATATCAACTTGTCGATAGCGGCAGTTCCAACGGCACTTTTGTGGGGGGACAGAGGCTGGCTGCTAACGAGCCTTTTTGGTTGGCGAACGGTTGCGAAATTGCGATCGGCGACCAAAAATGGGTGTTTCAAGACGGGTGAAAAGTGCCCTTTTTTCCATTGAACCTAACGCCTTGTCCAAACTCGGACTACGGGTACTTTATAATACTAAAATTGCTTTTGTGTACTTAGGTTGACTGTAGGGCGATCGGTGGGAAAAATCTCTGTTAAAATCAGATGCCGATACCCATGCCGAGATCAAGAAAAGGCTACAAATCATTTAATACAAGGGTTTAGGGAAAATAACTGCATAATTAATCTGGCTTTTGACTGACTTTTAACCATAAAAATGTCAGTAATTTGGTCGATCAACCGCATCGCAACTCTCAAAAATAGCAGGTGTTAACTTATACCAAAAAACTGTTCCTTACAGAACAGTTTTGTTTGTTCAAAATAGCAGTTCCTAACCCAAGTTACGGCGCTCAAAATCGCTACTATACTAAGTAGATGAGTGGCAAAATATCTATGTATGTCATGATGATGTCTATTCTATTACACATCAATGTTTATTTCCGCCTACCTACTTGTACCATTTTGACAAAAGATTGCTACACAATAAATGTTGTGTTTGTTTACAATGACCCGGCTCAGAAGGTGCGTCGCTGTTAAATCGTCGATATTTTTCAGGGATTGTTGATGGCGACACACCCTACGATTACTGTGGCATTAATTTGACTTTCTTGGTATTAGACAGTCGCATCAAACGCAAGAAACCGGGTTTTTTCCAGAGAATCCTTCGTTGCAGCCTGCTGATTCAGCAAAAAAACCCGGTTTGTGAACCCGCGCGCGCACAAACACTGTCTCAACTCTCAATTCAACAGTACCCAATTCCAAATACCTCCGAGTAGAATTCTCTTCCCAACCCTAGGGGGGATATCTCGACAAGCGTTTCGAGCGAGAATTTGTCAAGATTGAAAATATAACGAGAGGACAACCCCATGAACTTTTCTATACAATCTGTTTACAACTGGTATCGCGACACGCTCCGCAACCCCAAGTACCGCTGGTGGATTATTCTGGGAACGTTGGCATATCTGGTAAGCCCGATCGACATTGCGCCCGATTTTCTCCCCGTAATCGGACAAATTGACGATTTGGCGATCGCAGTATTGCTGATTTCGGAAGTCTCGCAAATGGCTACCGACTATTTTAAATCCCGCCAAACAGAGACAGCATCAGCCTCCCAAGCCACCGGCAGCCCCTCGGACACTACAGGGAGCACCGTTGATGTAGATGCGGTTTCCGTTCAATAGATCAGACGGCGGTTGAAACCGCGTCTACACAAACGATGTCCGCCTCCGCGGACTGAAGAGGATAACGTAATTTAACCGCGAGCGTCTTCAACCCGCAGGCGTGTGGGTGAAAGTTTGTATAAACGTAATTTAACCGCCTAGTCTTCTTGGATTCCTACAATTTGTTTTATGACTGTCGATCGATCGAACATGATATGATTTTCACCTTGAGGAATTAGGTGTTAACAGCAAATTTTGATTTATGCAGTTTAGCGACATAGTAGAGAAACTTAACTTAGCCAACAACCACAGCCTCAAATCCTTCAGCGCGGACGATCGAGAAATTACAGGCCCCGCCCCAGTCGATGAAGCCGAATCCGGTACGATCGGTTACATAGAAGGAGCTAAATTTGCCCGTCATACAGCCACTACAAACGCTTCCGCCTTAATTTTACCCTTAGACGAAAACCTGCAAGCTCAATGCAGCGATCGCAACATCGCTTGGATAGCCGCAGCAGATCCCCGATTGTTATTTGCTCAAACCATCGCCCTTTTCTATCAACCATTTCGCCCTCCATCCGAAATACATCCCTCCGCCACAGTTCACCCCAGCGCAGAAATCGGTGAAAATGTCAGTATCGGCCCCCACACCGTAATTCAAGCCAAAGTCAAAATTGGCAACAACGCTTGCATTCACCCAAATGTCGTAATTTATCCAGATGCAGTAATTGGCGCCGGCACAGTTTTACACGCTAACTGCGTCATTCACGAACGTACTCGCATCGGGGCAAATTGCGTCATTCACAGCGGTGCGGCGATCGGTTCCGAAGGTTTTGGGTTCGTGCCGACAGCGACAGGATGGGTGAAAATGGAGCAGTCTGGATGCACTGTATTAGAAGAGGGCGTTGAGGTTGGCTGCAATAGCACGATCGATAGGCCCGCTGTCGGAGAAACCCGCATCGGCCAGAATACAAAAATCGACAATTTAGTACACGTAGGTCATGGCTGTCAAGTCGGGAAAAATTGTGCGTTTGCCGCTCACGTTGGCATGGCTGGCGGGGTGAAAATTGGCAACAATGTAATTTTGGCTGGTCAAGTGGGAATTGCTAATCAAGCTAAAATTGGAGATGGGGCGATCGCCACAGCCAAAGCCGGAATTCACAGCGACGTGCCCGCAGGTGCGATCGTGACGGGCGTTCCAGCAATTCCCCATAAACTATTTCTCAAAGCCGCAGCCGTCTACAACCGCTTGCCGGAAATGTACCAGTCTCTGAGGCAAATTCAGCGCAAGCTCGATCGGTAGTCATTAGTTATGAGTCATTAGTCATTAGTTAACAATTAACGGTCAACAGCCAACAGTCAACAGTATTATAGTTGCAACCCCTTAAATGTGGAATAGCATAAACAACCTGCGACTGCTGTCGCCGTCAATACCAGCAATTGTCAAAATAATCTTGTTTTTCTCGACTTGGATTGTTGTGTGGCTTCCCGCAGCGATTGTGCTGGCTATCGCTCTCAAATGGCATCCACCCCAACCCCTGGGAACCAAAAAACTACCTTTACTAGCTTCCCTCTACGTGATTGTTCCCTTCATTTTATGGGCGACAAGTTGGATCGAAAACACATCTTTTGCCAACTGGGGTTGGGATTGGCAACCCGCAGTTTTGATGTCATTACTGCTGGGATTAGGATTAGGAATAATCAGCTTAGTAATTTTATTCGGTCTGCAATTAAGCGCAGGCTGGATCGAGCTACAAAAAAGCGAAACCTCCACCGAAACAGGCGAAAAAAAAATTAATTTTTGGGCTTTAAGTTTTAACCCTGCTAGTCTGCTGACTCTGTTATTAGGAATGTGGATTAGCGCCACAGAAGAGTTAATCTTTCGCGGCTTCTTGCAAACAATCCTCCAGCAAGATTACTCAATGCTAATCGCAGCGGCGATCGCCAGTTTCATTTTCGCGATCGCCCACCTAATTTGGGCCGCCAAAGAAACTCTACCGCAACTGCCCGGATTGTGGCTGATGGGGATGGTTTTAACATTAGCCCGCATCGCTGACAATGGCAGTTTAGGATTGGCGATCGGCATTCACGCAGCTTGGATTTGGGGTATAACTACCGTAGATACAGAAGGCGCAATTAAACCTACTTCTAGGGTACCAGAATGGATTACAGGAATTGCCGCCAAGCCGCTAGCAGGTGCAGCCGGAATTCTGTTATTGCTAGCAACAGCAGCCGTACTTTTGTTAATTTAAATAGGGCTTACCCTAAGAAAGCGAGTTTCTCAAATATTGGCTCTCCTGGATTTGTAGTAGAAATGATAGTATAAGCGTCTTACTCATGCGGAATCTGGGATTCGCACCACGAGCATTTTTATTTTTATGAGTACCATAAACTCAGGAGTGCCTGTGATCAGAGATTTGGATTATGATATCAATTCCGGTTGCACTCCTCATAATTGTTGACTGTTAACTGTTGACTGTTGACTGTTGATTCGGGGTCGCTAAACTGAATGATGGTCGAGTGTTGAATGTTGACTCGATTTTACGCCCGACGATGAAGCGCGGATTTGATATGATATCTACTCTCTGGACTCAAATATTAAAAGGACGGGATGGCGGTGGTGGCATTGGCGGTTTAGCAATCGCCAGAGACTTAGAATAGCGAGCCTCTAAAACACCAGTTCTAAACTGAGCCACTTTTTCTCCCTTCCTGTGAAATACTATCACATTAACCCGACTGCTGTAAATAGTCAGATAGCGCTGTTTGACAATGAAGGCAAGAATAATAAAGACAACACCGATAAAAATACTGAGAGTCGGAATTCCTACCCAAAACAGCCACCAAGTACAACCCTCTCCTGTTTCAATCGCTCTAACATCCTCAATCGGAATAAATACCTCTTTTGTTTCTAATCCGAAAAAGATTCCGAGCTAATTTGTAACATTTAGCCCACCAGTTTAACCGTAATTGTGCCATTACTTTGAACTGGAACAATTCCCACAATTTGACCAGGTATGCCGCTGATTTGAATGACTTGATTAGATTTCATATTTCTGGTCTATTGACGGTTCGGAAAAGCTATTAGATCGCCTCGTTCTAGGATTTAGCACGTCAGAAGAATTGTATAACAACAACCGCGACCTATTTGTTGACTCAAACTTGCTCTACCTATCGCCACAAGTACCACTAAAACCTCCTGCGTATAATAGGCAAGCTGATCCCCATAATTGTAAGGTAAATCTAACTGGCTGGCAACTGGTTTGAGGACATCTGCTGCTTCATCTTTATTAACTTGATGTCCCTTGAGTTGATTGTACAAATACTCCACTACTTCACAAGTAATATTTTTTGTAAATACGATTGTAGGTCTTTGAGCCTTAATCACATCTACTCGATAGTTTGAGCCTTCATGGTAGACGAGGTGGCAGTTGCGTAATCTAACCTCTCCAATCAATTCGCTCTCCATCTGTTCCTCCTATTTGATTTTCTAAGCAATGAGCAGCGATCTCTCTTGGGCAATTTACCAATAAAATTGCTCATCTCATATTTACTAACACCCAAACTCTTCCCCAAGTCTCCGCCTCAAATCTCCAGATAGTGGTAATTGGCGGATTTCTTTGCAAATTGCAGCATGAGATTCTCCATTTTGAATGCGCTGCCTGTAAATTCCAATTAACAGCGCTTCAAGACCGTACTTAGATAACATTTCTGTCGCTAAACCGATGATGCCCAGCAAAGCAATGCCACCGAACATTCCTGCTGGGCCACCTAACATTGCCAAAGCCGTTGTAATTGCGGCAGCTCCTGCAAAACCTGTAGTTGCCATCACAATTAGAAGTAAAATTACAGGCAATCCTAGTCCAGCAGCTTTCCTAGCAAACTCGTCCATAATGTCGCTCCTAGTCTGTATATAGAGAAATTAAAAATCAGAGAATTCTGTTTTTTAGCCTTGACTTCCGTTTAACAAAGGGATTCAATGAAACAAGCCCAAAAATTTACTTACTTATTTCATGAATTTTTCCTAATTTATTGAAGGATTTGGTAGGTGTTTAAGTTTGATCTCTAGTATCTTACCTACTCCCACTCCAAAAACTTGATAGACAAATCATTGTTACTGCGATCGCCTAGTTGAAGAGCATTATCCATAATTTCCCTGAATTCATAACCCTGATTGCGATCTAATACACCCCCAAGCTTAACAGTCAAAAATTCTACTACAGCTCCGTCTCGTTTATCGATAAATTGGACGCTGATAGATTGAACTTTTGCCGTCTTACTTTGCTTGTTGGTCAACCGCCCTACAAGAAATCGCTGAGTTCCTGTATTTTCCATCGCTAATCCCGTTAACTCCAATCCATTCACGAGCTGAACCCTAAAAGGGTCTGGCTTCCGCGTGTTTTCAGGTGGTTTGGGAAATCGACAAAGATCATCAAGAGATTCATACTGTTTTCTTTCAGAATTCAACTGAAAACACCCCGGATACTCTTGGGCGATCGCCCTCGGAAACAGATTGAAAACAGACAGAAGCGCGATCGTAGGTAAAGCGGTTGGGTCTTCTGGGTTTGAGGTGATAATAAAAACTAATTAGAAAAGCAAGCTAATAGTCGAGCTCGAAAATTGTCGAAATTAACAAATCCATAGGCTTG
>JARCMA010000266.1 GCA_030248405.1 Microcoleus sp. MP8IB2.171 | reverse complement strand
ATTCGACCTCCAAGATACCGATGTTTACTGGTGTACTGCTGATGTCGGCTGGATTACTGGACACAGTTATATTGTCTACGGGCCTCTATCCAACGGTGCGACAACTTTAATGTATGAAGGTGCTCCTCGGCCTTCAAATCCTGGCTGTTTTTGGGATGTAATTGAAAAATACGGCGTCACCGTTTTCTATACTGCACCCACTGCGATCAGAACATTCATGAAAATGGGCGAACAATTGCCAAATGCCAGAGATTTGTCATCTTTACGATTGTTAGGAACCGTCGGCGAACCGATAAATCCAGAAGCTTGGATGTGGTATCAGCGCGTAATTGGTAAGTCGAATTGTCCAATTGTTGATACTTGGTGGCAAACAGAAACAGGCGGAATTATGATTACCGCTTTGCCCGGTGCAATTCCTACAAAACCCGGTTCGGCAACCCTTCCATTCCCCGGAATTGTGGCCGATGTCGTTGACCAAGATGGCGAACCAGTAACTAACGAAAGCGGCGGTTATTTAGTTATAAAACATCCTTGGCCAGGAATGATGCGTACACTTTACAACGATCCAGAGCGTTTCCGCCGCACTTATTGGGAGTATTTGCACCCCAAAAATGGCGAATTTGTCTACTTTGCTGGAGACGGTGCTCACAAGGATAAAGACGGTTATTTCTGGGTAATGGGCCGCGTTGATGATGTGATTAATGTGGCAGGACATCGACTCGGTACGATGGAAGTTGAATCGGCTTTGGTATCGCATCCTGCGGTGGCGGAAGCTGCGGTTGTTGGTAAACCGGACGAGATTAAAGGTGAGGAAATTGTCGCTTTTGTGACGCTGGATAACTCGCAGCAGCCTAGCGAAGCATTGGCTAAGGAGTTGAAGCAGCACGTTGTTAAGGAGATTGGGGCGATCGCCCGTCCGGGCGAAATTAGATTTACCGATGCTTTGCCGAAAACGCGCAGCGGCAAAATCATGCGCCGGTTGCTGCGTTCTTTAGCTGCCGGAGAAGAGGTTTCTGGGGATACTTCAACTTTGGAAGATCGGACTGTTTTGGATAAGTTGCGCGGCGGTTCCTAGGCAGTTTTTGCAACCGCAGATTTAGGCAGATTAACACAGATGAACGCTGATATAATTTGATCTGCGTTCATCTGCGGTTTAATTGTTAAATATGAGCTACAATCAAGATAACTTCTGGACTGGATCTGAGCGCGATGCCTCCACTACTTAGCAAAACCACAGATCAGCGAATTGTTCATCATGGAATGTGGGAACGGTTTAAATTTATCCAAAAAGGCTTTGAAGGCTCCCCTAGAGTGCGACTATTTTACTATGATGGGACGATCGAGATTCTGATGCCTGGAGAAGACCACGAAACTTTTGCTCATATTATCGGTTACTTAGTGACTACTTTTCTCGTCGAACAGGGAATTTTCTTCAAGCCTACAGGGGCAATGACGCAGGAAAGATCGGGAGTTGTCTCTGTGCAAGCAGACGAATCCTACTGCATTGAGAGTGTAAAACCGATTCCTGATTTGTCGATCGAAGTTGTCTTTACCAGTGGAGGAATCAGTAAGTTAGAGCGCTATAAAGCTTTGGGTGTTTCAGAGGTTTGGTTTTGGGAAGATGGATTACTGAAGATATATCATCTCCATGACGGTAGCTATGAAAAGAGCGATCGCAGTCAGTTCCCCGGACTCAGCAATCTCGATCTCGATTTGATGAAACGCTGTATTTTGATGGCCGAAACTGATGCTGGGGAAGCTATTAGAGCGTTCCGTCGAGAGATGTAGCCGATCGCAATTTAGCAAATTATGTATGAAAGATTTAAGCTGCTGTTGCTTGCGATCAAGAATCAATCGATCGCAAGCAATATTTGAGCGTGGGTGGAGCGATCGCCAGCATACTACAGTTAGGGGATCGCTCTTTTGTTATCCAAGATTCATCGACGGCAAGAATAATTTGACCGAGTTTAGCACCCGGTTTTACACATTCCAGAACAGCCATTACTCTTTCTCCTTGCAGTTGCGGTTTAAGATAATTGCCTGATAATTTGCTATTATATAACCATGAAGTCTGATATTACTCATCTTGTTCTATGCCTGCTTTAGACCTGTACCACAATACAGTCAAAAAATCTCTCCTCAATGATGGGTGGATAATTACTCACGATCCTCTCCATCTGAAATGGGGAAAAAAAGATATGTATGTGGATCTGGGAGCAAAACAGGTGCTCGCAGCAGAACGAGGAGAACAGAAAATTGCTGTGGAAGTCAAAAGCTTTGTCAGCGATTCAGAAATGCAGGACTTGAGAGAGGCGATCGGACAATTTACTATTTATCGATCTGTGCTTCAGAGAACTTATCCAGAACATACGCTTTATCTGGCTGTTCGCGATATCACCTATGAATCTCTATTTGAAGAACCGATCGGTCAATTAATGATTGAAGATGAAAAGCTCAAGCTGATTGTATTCGACCCAAATCAAGAGGCGATCGTAAAATGGATACTTTAGCTAACTTTAGAACCACCATTAAAACAGTTCTCGAACCTTACACAAAAATTCCTTACTCTCATGGCGATATAATTTGTAAAGCCGTGTTTGATGAAAAATCTGATTGTTACCTGCTAGTTACTTTAGGCTGGGATAAAGCCAAACGAATTCACGGCTGTTTGGTTCATATAGATATTATTGATGATAAGATTTGGGTACAGCGAGATGAGACAGAATACGGCGTGACGAAAGAACTTGTAGCTGCTGGAATTTCCAAGGATTCCATTGTTTTAGGTTTTCATCCCGCAGATGTCAGACCTCATACAGGTTATGCAGTTGTGTAGTTAATGAATTATTTGGCTCATCTATTCTTATCAAAAGGCACGCCAGAATCTCTGATTGGCAACCTCTTAGGAGATTTTGTGAAAGGTTCGGCTGTTAACCTTTATTCCGAGGAAATTAGAAACGGCATCAGTTTGCACCGAAAAGTCGATCGCTACACGGACTCTCATGCAGTAGTGCGATCGAGTAAAAGCCTTGTTTCTTCCCACAGACGAAGGTTTGCTGGAGTTTTGATTGACGTGTTTTACGACCACTTCTTAGCTAAAAATTGGCTGGAATATTCAGAAATTCCGCTTCCCGATTTTTCTCGCCATGTCTATAAAGTCCTGCAAGACAACCGCGATATATTACCTGACTCTCTCCAGCGGGTGCTGCCCACAATAATTGCCCGCGACTTGCTTTCATCTTATCAGGAAATTGCCGAAATCGGCATCACTCTTACAAGAATGTCGGCGCGACTCAAACGGACAAATAACTTGGCAAGCGGCATAGAAGATTTGACAGCTAACTATCAGCGCTTAGAATCGGATTTCCAGGATTTTTTTCCAGATTTGATAAAATACGCGACTGTTGGCAAATTTTAATAGAAAAAAACAAAAATTCCAGTTGCTAGTGATAACGAACTCGTGTATAATCCAAGCGATACCTGCATGAAATCTCAAATGCAACAGGGTTCAAAATATGGCAACCAGAATTCCGAACCTGCAAATAACTAAAGTAGTTGACGGCGACAGCATCAAAATTTCTCTCAACGGCAAAACCGAGTCTCTGCGCCTGATTTGCGTCGATACAGAAGAAAGTCATTCGGGAGGCTCCAAACCTGTAACTGCGGCGGGAAAAGCAGCTTCAGAAATGGCTAAAAAATATTTCGCCACAGCGGATGGCGGACTTGCTACAGTTGACATAGAATTTGATACAGATGACCCAATAGAAATTGCGGTGGAAAAATATCGCGATAACTACGGGCGTCTCCTCTGTTATGTACATAAAGATGGAGAAAATTACAATCTGAAACTGATTGCAGAAGGCTGGAGTCCCTACTTTGTCAAATACGGGCGCTCCAGATTGTATCACCGCCAAATGACTGAGGCAGAATCGGCAGCAAAAGCTTACAATCTGGTGATTTGGAATCCGATTACCAATGCCAAAATTCCCTCTCGCAACTATGCTAATTTACTGCCTTGGTGGTCGATGCGCGCCTCCATTGTTGAAGAGTTTCGGTTGTCGGAAGCAACGGCAGGAGCGCTTTCTTTGAGGTTGCACTACCCGAAAATATTAGCGGCTTCTGAGAGAGCTAAATCTATTACTATTTTCTGCGATTTGCAGGCGGGAATTAGTAAATGGATCGGCGGGAGCGCTCTAATTTATGCTGGTTCAGTGTATCATAAATTAGATTTGTGGATACCAGATGCTGAAACTGATGAAATGGCTCCCTTGAAGCGGCTAATCGAGAAACGTTATGCGGGTCTGGGACGGGGATATGTGTATGTCAGTGGGAAGGTTGAACAATACAAAGGGAAGCCTCAAATAGTTTTGAAGGATATCAAACAACTTTCAGACTTTCCCCGATAATATTTAAACTAGAGTTAATTTCATCAATTCTTTTTGCTACATATAGCAATCCTTGCAGGAGTCGTAAACTTTTTACCCACCCCAACCCTCCCTTATCAAGGGGAGGGAGTAAGAAATTCACAAATGATTTAGGATGGCTATATAACTTTCTTAGGAAGTACGATCGCGCAAATAGAGGGCGATGCTAAAAAACGATCGCTCTCTCTTGAGCCATGGTATTCTATTTATCAAGAGATGCAGGAACATTTATTGCTGCATTGAAGGAATATCAAAAAATCTGCATCCTAATGGATTTGTGCGTGCAGATTGATTTTGAGGAGTTGTTATAGGAGGACTAGAGTTAGGAGATGTGCTATTCAATTCTGAGACGGTAAAAGATTTAGAAACGTTAGGATTTTTCCAGAGAGGGCTGGCAGAAGTGTTAGTAAGATTTGGTGACTCGGTAATTGTAATCTCCTGTGTTGCATTTACATTTGTCTGTGATTTGACAGTAGTTTGTGCCTGACACGGATAGGCAGTCATAGCAGAAATTACAGCAAAGCTTATAAACCCAAGATAGCCCGTTGATTTAATACCAATTTACTATGAATTTGCACTTAATAAGGCTTCCAGGATATAGTCCCAACCACAGAGAGATAAAACTTCTTCATTTGTGAGAGATTTGATAATTATATCTAACTGTTCTTTTAGTCGATCTAGGTTAGTAAAATTTTCCCACTTGAGGTCTTTTTTTACAGAGAACCACAATCTTTCAATCGGATTTAATTCAGGACTATAGGCAGGCAAATATATTGGCATCACATGGTCGTGCCAGTCTAATAAGAGAGCTTTATGAAAACTACCATTCTCCATAATAATTAAATTGAAATAGTCTGAGTATTTTTGACCAAATCCATTTAAAAACTCTGGAAAACAGTTGCTATCGATGCGAGCAAATTCTTGATAATATTGTTCACCTGTTGCTGGCTCTACGACTCCATAAACATAAAAATTGCCTCGCTTCCATTGCTTTTTGCCTACGGGTTTTATCTCCTTTAATGTAATCATTTTGCCCTCATAGTAATCAATCCAAATCTACTCTCGTCCTGACAGCATATCCTTACAGGCTGTCCGGTTCCGAAATATTTAATCATTACTTTGATAATCTCCCACAGTTTTTTTTTGAAGTTTGTCTGTGCAACTTCGTTCACTTTATTACTTTGGGGTCTTGGGACTTTGAGGTAAGCTTTTAATTTATAATTAACTAGGTCATGTACGACTTTATAGCTCACTTTAATCCCGCATTTTTTTTCTAGCCATAGCTGTAATTTGCCATAACTTTTCTCCCTCTGATTCTTGCAGTTTTTTGATTAAGTTTTCTCTGACTTCGGGTGGTATATGTGGAGTATTCCCGGGAGCTTTTTTTACTGTTAGTAATTCGGTAATTCCACCTTGTTTGTATGTTTTCAACCAACGATATATTATTGATTTGTCTCGCTTCAGCCTCGTGGCTAATTCTTCTCTTGTTTAGATTTTTTTGGTGGCAATCCAGTATAATAGCAGTAATTTTTCTTTACTTACTGCTGTTATAGCCCGTTCGAGTCGTGCTCTAGTTCCTCAACCGTTTCTTGGATTTCTACCTGAAATTTGTTTGTTGCCCATATTGGATCTCCTCTGCTTTAGCCTATATTTAGTGTACCTTCATAGTGAATTGGTATAAGTGTATTTAACTTATTTAACCCGTTAATACTATAATATTATCACCGCAAATCTGTAGCTGCCAATAGCTGCGCGATCGATCCACACTCCAGAGACTTAAAAGCTATGTGCCAATTACTGGGAATGAACTGCAATGTTCCGACAGATATTTGCTTTTCTTTTGAGGGTTTTTCTGCAAGGGGGGGCAAAACGGACGTTCATCAAGACGGTTGGGGAATTGCTTTCTTTGAAGGTTTGGGATGTCGCCTTTTTATAGACTCTAAACCTGCGATTGCTTCTCCGGTGGCAGAAGTAGTGCGTCGCTATCCCATTCATTCAACTAACGTCATTGCTCACATCCGCAAAGCTACACAAGGCGAAATTGCCCTGGAAAACTGCCACCCTTTTATTCGGGAACTTTGGGGACGTTATTGGGTATTTGCTCACAACGGAAATCTCGAAAATTTTTATCCAGAATGTGCCGGAGTTTACAAACCGGTTGGCAAAACTGACAGCGAAAAAGCATTCTGTTTGATATTAGAAAAGCTGCGCTCTACTTTTCCTCAAAGTAAGCCTGCTTTAGCGGAATTTTACCCGGTACTGGAGGAAATTACTAAAACTTTGGCACAACACGGAATTTTTAATTATTTACTTTCCGATGGAGAACACTTGTTCACCCACTGTTCTACTAATCTGCATTATATTGTGCGACAAGCACCTTTTGCTAGCGCACACTCGATCGACGAAGATGTAACAGTCGATTTTCGGGAATTGACCAACGAGGACGATCGCGTGGCTGTTATTGCCACTTTTCCGCTGACAGATAACGAAGTTTGGACGCAAATTCTGCCGGGAGAATTGCTGGTATTTCAGGATGGTTTGCCGGTCAATTCTGGGCTGCTGGAGTTAAGTTAACGAGACTTAAACAAATTTACAGCCTAAACAAAGCCCCAACCTGCTAAATGACTAGCTTTCCAGCTTGATTGATTAAGCCAAATTTGCCATCGCGCTTGACAGCGGCTAAGCCTTCCGAAAGACTGCCCGCCACCGAAAATTGGGGGGCGATCGCCCACTGGCTTGCTGTATTGATGTATCCCCACCTTTTTGAACCGCTAACTGGTGCTAAACCTTCATTAAATGAGCAGGCGTTGCACAATTTGAGGATGATTCTTGTGGGGTGTCCCGCCTGCGGTAAAAATACATCGGACGAGCTCAGGAACTGATCGCACAAAACAATCAAAATCATCCCGCAATTATGCAACGCCGAGTAGTTACAGATTTAGTTGTTGCTTAGCTTTCTACTGTCCCCGAACTGACAACAGAGGGATTAATTCGGTTGAACAGCCGCTAGAATTTGTCCGGCTGTTACCGTTTGTCCCTGTTGGCAAAACAATTGAGCCACAGTTCCCGCCACATCAGCAGTGATAGCAATTTCCATTTTCATTGCTTCCAAAATTAAAAGGCGATCGCCCTCTGCAACCGCATCTCCCACATTAACCAGCACCTGCCAAACATTCGCCGAAACGTGAGCGACAACTGCCTCACAACCAGCAGGCAAAGCAACAGCCGCCGCTGCCTCAGCAAGCATATCCACCGACGCTTCTGCGACAGATTCAGCATCAAATTCCCCAGCGGCGGCCCATCGATCGCGCTCTGCATTAAATGCGGCCTGCTGGTGCGCTTTAAACTCAGCCGCACTGCTAGCAATAGAATGCAAAAACTCATTGTATTCTCTCAAATTAAAAGTGATTTCCTCAACCTTTAATTGAAACTTCCCTTCGATAAATTCTTCCCGACAGCGCAGCAATTCCTCATGAGAAACCGGATAAAATCGGATTTGGTCAAAAAAGCGCAACAACCAAGGTTTACCAGACTGGAAATCCGCCGTTTGTTTGAACCGATTCCACATTTGTACCGTGCGGCCGACAAATTGATAACCTCCCGGCCCTTCCATCCCGTAAACGCACAAATACGCGCCGCCAATGCCAACTGCATTTTCGGGAGTCCAAGTGCGGGCGGGATTGTATTTTGTAGTAACTAAACGGTGGCGCGGATCGAGGGGAGTTGCGACTGGTGCGCCTAAATAAACGTCTCCCAAACCCATCACTAAATAGTTAGCATTAAAGACAATTTCTCTGACTTGTTCGATGCTATCAAGCCCGTTGATGCGGCGAATAAACTCAATATTGCTGGGACACCAAGGTGCATCCGATCGCACAGACTGCATATATTTTTCGATCGCCAGCAGCGTCGATTCATCTTCCCAAGATAAAGGCAAGTGTACAATCCGCGCCGGCACTTCCATATTCTCGATCGCCGGCAGTGACGCCTCCGCCGCAATCAGCGCCTGCATTAGCTGCTGTTGCGAAATCTGGCGGCTCTCAAAGTGAATTTGGAGCGATCGCATTCCCGGCACTAATTCGATAACTCCCGGCAACGGATTTGCTGTCAGCCATGCCATCAAGGCGTGGGCCCGGAAACGCAAATTCAAATCTAGCACCAACGGCCCGTATTCAACTAAAATATATTTATCGCCAGCTTGACGGTAAGTAACAGCAACCTGTCCCGAAGATTCAGAAATTTTGTGCAAAACAGCAGAACCGGGAATCTGAAACAAACCCTCAGATTTTGCCTCAGAAACCGGGACAGAAAAAGTAGCAATTTGCCTGTCTTGCTCTAATTCCCGCTGCAAAGCTTCAGCAAAACTCAAACAGTAAAAGCGAATGCTGTCCCCCGGTTTCAGTTGTCCGATTTTCCACAATTGGGACTGCACAATAGTAGCAGGACAGACAAAACCTCCCAAACTCGGGCCGTCAAGACCGAGAATTACAGGCATATCGCCCGTAAAGTCGATCGTGCCGATCGCATAAGCATTATCGTGAATGTTAGACGGATGCAAACCCGCTTCTCCGCCGTCTTGACGCGCCCAGGTAGGTTTCGGGCCGATCAGCCGAATCCCCGTCCGCGTCGAGTTGTAATGCACGCGCCAATCTGTTGAGAAAAACATTTCGATGTCTGACTCCGTAAAGAAATCCGGCGCGCCGTGAGGCCCGTACAAAACACCAATTTCCCAATGATTGCTGTAAGTGGGAATTAGTTCGGGCGGCAAAGATAATTCCGCTTCCAGAGTTGCAGTTTGATGCAGTTTCAGCACATCTCCCGCACGCAGCGTGCGGCCAGCGTGACCGCCAAATTTGCCCAGTACAAACGTTGATTTGCTGCCCAAATATTCAGGTACATTAAAGCCCTGCTTTACCGCTAAATAAGTGCGGTAGCCGCCGCCTTCAATGGCTTTTAACTTGAGAATGCTGCCCGCTTTTACGGGAATTGCCCGCCAAAACGGCACCAATTCGCCGTTGAGCGTTCCCTTCATAGTTGCACCAGTCAAACTAATAACTGTATCTGCATTAAATCGCAGAGTTGGGCCTGTGGCTGTGAACTCCAATCCTGCTGTTGATTCGGGATTTCCTACTAAACGATTTGCCGATCGAAATGCGAGATGATCCATCGGGCCAGAAGGCGGCACGCCAACATCCCAATAGCCAATCCGCCCCGGATAATCTTGAATGCTGCTGTAGGTTCCACCCTCCAATACATCGATCGTTAAAGGGGCGTATTCAAAAGAGTTTAAAAAGCGCGTGTTCAGTTCGCCCCGGTTGAATCGGGAATCGTCCAAAATCTGGCGGAGGTAATCTAAATTAGTTTCAATTCCCGCTATTTCAGTGGCATCTAAAGCAGCTTTTAGTTGAGCAATTGCCTGCGAGCGATTATCGGCGCAAACGATTACTTTTGCTAGCAGCGGATCGTAAAAAGGAGTAACCTCCGTGCCGGTTTCTATCCAACTGTCGCAGCGGACGTTTTCGGGAAACGCAACTTGATTTAGCAACCCGGAACTCGGCTGAAAATTCTTGGCGGCATCTTCGGCATAAATCCGCACCTCAATTGAATGTCCTTGCGGCTGATATTGGTAATTTTGTATAGGGAACAAATCCCCAGAAGCCTGTTTTACCATCCACTCAACGAGGTCGATGTTGTTGACAGCTTCAGTCACGCCGTGTTCGACTTGTAAGCGCGTGTTGACTTCCAAAAAATAAAACTGTTTCGCCTCGACATCAAAGACAAATTCAACAGTACCCGCTGACTGGTAATTTACCGCTTTTCCCAACCGCACGGCTGCACGGTACAACTGATTTCGCTGTTCGTCGGTAATCGCAGGGGCGGGGGTTTCTTCTATTACTTTTTGATTGCGCCGCTGCACCGAACAATCTCGCTCGCCCAAGGCTATGACATTGCCTTTGCCATCTCCAAAGATTTGGACTTCAATATGTCTCGCTGTTTGAATGTATTTCTCTAAAAAAACGCCGCTTTGTTTGAAGTTGCTTTGACTCAAACGCTGGACTTTTTCAAATGCTTCTGCTAAATCTCGATCGCCAAAACAAGCCTGTAAACCGATACCGCCGCCGCCTGCGGTACTTTTGAGCATCACCGGATAGCCGATCGCCCCAGCAGCCCTTTGGGCATCATCCAAGCTTGCTAAAAGTTCGCTTCCGGGAGTTAGCGGCACTTGATTTGCAGCGGCTATTTCCCGCGCGGTGTGCTTCAATCCAAAACAGCGCAACTGAGCCGGAGTCGGACCAATAAATGCAATATTTTCGCTGATACAAGCTTCGGCAAATTCTGCATTTTCGCTCAAAAAGCCGTAACCCGGAT
>JARCMA010000265.1 GCA_030248405.1 Microcoleus sp. MP8IB2.171 | reverse complement strand
TTCTTCCTTCTTCCTCTTTCCTCGCAGCAAGAGAGCCTCGCAGCAAGAGAGCCTCAAAACTCCAATTTCTAGCTTGCCTGCTTTCATTGAGATGCTCCCTATCCATTTTAGTCAAGTCGCTAAGCTTGTGAGATGGATTGAGGAGTGGTGGCTGGTGGTGGTGACAGTTCCCAAATAATAATTTTCAAGTTGAAAATGGCATGGGAAAGCAAAAAAGTTTAACCTAAGATTGGTAGAGTGAAAATTTTACAGTCAAAAATGTCAAAGCTATGTGGATTAAGATTCTGTTAGTAGAAGACAATCCGGCTGATGCTGATTTGCTTGCAGAACTGTTAGAAGTATCTGTGGGAGTCCAGTGGGAACTGGTGTCTGTTGAGTTCCTGTATGAGGCGATCGCACAACTGTGTAAACAACCCTTTGATGTAGTTTTGCTCGACCTTTCTTTGCCGGACAGCCGCGGTTTGGAAACGCTAACTCGCCTGCGAGAAGTTGCCCCGGATACGGCAATGGTGGTAATGACGGGCTTGGATGATGAGGCGATCGCCCTAGAATCAGTTCGCTTGGGAGCTCAAGACTATATTGTTAAAGGTCAAATTACTACTCAATTATTAGTGCGGACGATCCGCTACGCGATCGAACGTTCTCAAACATTTAAAATGCTGCGGGAAAGCGAGCGCCGCTTTCGGGCGATTTTTGACTCATCATTTCAGCTAACCAAGTTGTTGACGCCCGAAGGAATTGTGCTGGAAGTCAACGAGACAGCCCTCGATTTTGCCGGATTGCGATCGGAGGGTATTGTGGGCCGCCCGATTTGGGAAATGGCGATTTGGGCCCAGTCGCCACAGGTTTCCGAACAATTGCAATGCGCGATCGGCAAAGCAAGTCGCGGCGAGTTTTTCCGCAGCGAAATCGACTTGTTAGGCAAAAGTGGCCAAATTATGACAGTTGATTTCTCACTGAAACCTGTTAAAAATGAAACAGGACAAGTTTTGCTGCTGATTGCCGAAGCCCGTGACATTAGCGATCGTAAACGAGCAGAAGCGGAAATTCTCAAAGCCCTCGCACGAGAAAAGGAACTTTCAGAACTGCGAGCTAAATTTGTCACAATGGTTTCTCACGAGTTCCGCACACCTTTGACAACCATCCAATTTTCCGCTGGATTGCTGCAAGATTACAGTTCTCAGTGGTCCCAAGATAAAAAATCTACTCATTTTGTGCGGATTCAATTAGCAATTAAACGCATGACAGAGTTATTAGAAGATATCCTCGTAATTGGCAAAATCGAAGCCAATACCTTGCAGTTTCAACCGGTTTCCTTAAACCTTGAAAAATTTTGCCGTCAACTGGTAGAAGAGCAGCAGCTCAACGACAGTAACCAACACCCGATCGCCTTTCAACATGAAGGCGGCAACTGCGAGGCTCAAATGGATGAAAAACTGCTGCAGCAAATCTTGGGAAATGTCCTATCAAATGCCATCAAATATTCCCCCGTCGGCAGTACAGTTTCCTTGCACCTCAACTGTCAAAACAAAGAAGCTGTTTTCCAAGTTCAAGACCAGGGCATCGGCATTCCCCAAGCCGATCGAGAGCGGATATTAGAAACTTTTTACCGAGCTCCAAATGTCGGCACTATTTCGGGAACAGGTCTCGGTTTAGCAATTGTGAAGAGGGCTGTGGAACTTCACGGTGGCCAACTTGCGATCGACAGTCAAGAAGGAAAAGGCACAACTTTCACTATTACCTTGCCTTTAATTTGCGCTCCCTGTCAATAACAAGTGAATTATCAACTATACATATCCGCTGCTTAACGCTCACTTAAGCGCCTTAAAAAGAAATTTATCAAGTGTATGAACCCAGGATTTTTCCAACAAGCTACTAACTAAAAGGAGGTATCACCGTGGCTAAGATTTTGGTAATAGAAGACGAAGAATCGATTAGAGAAAATATTTTAGAGTTGCTGGAAGCCGAGAATTTTGAAGGAATGGGAGCGATTAACGGCAAAGTCGGCATCAAATTGGCGATCGAAAAAATCCCGGATTTAATTTTGTGCGACATGATGATGCCGGAAGTAGACGGTCACGGCGTCCTCAAAGCTTTGCGCTCCGAACCCCTAACTGCCACAATTCCGTTTATTTTCCTCACAGCCAAAGCCGATAAAGTTGACATTCGCACAGGCATGGAACTGGGAGCTGACGATTACATTACTAAGCCGTGTACACCGCAAGAACTGCTAAAAGCGATTGCTATTCGACTTGAAAAACAAAAAACAATTAGTCGGCACTCTCAAAAGACGCTAGACGAATTACGCACTAATATTAGTATGTCGCTGCCCCACGAATTGCGGACTCCTTTGAATGCAATTCTGGGTTTTTCTGAGCTGATTCTGTCAGAATATCAGGTCTTAGAGGAATCAGATATCTTAGAGATGATCGGTCAAATTCAAACTTCCGGTCATCGCTTGTATCGACTGATTCAGAACTTTTTGCTGTATGCAGAACTGGAGATAGC
>JARCMA010000264.1 GCA_030248405.1 Microcoleus sp. MP8IB2.171 | reverse complement strand
TCCCTGGTGGCTGCGCTGTCGGCGGCAAGGGTTCTCCGGGCGTTCCTGGTGGCTGCGCTGTCGGCGGCAAGGGTTCTCCGGGCGTTCCTGGTGGCTGCGCTGTCGGTGGCAAAGGTTCTGCGGGTATCTCTACCTGCTGCCCTGTCGGTGGCAAGGGTTCTCCGGGTCTCCCCGGCCGCTGTGTTATCGGAGCCGGTGTAGGCGGGCGAGCCGTCATCTCCGAGGTGGGTTTTAAGCTGAGAATCAGACCCGCAGCATTAGGAATCACCCGTGCCACTGGTTGACCCCTCTCGCCAATGACTTTGATTCGGATGCTGTT
Organism: Microcoleus sp. MP8IB2.171; assembly: GCA_030248405.1. Taxonomy (GTDB): domain Bacteria; phylum Cyanobacteriota; class Cyanobacteriia; order Cyanobacteriales; family Microcoleaceae; genus Microcoleus. The sequence goes on along the minus strand of JARCMA010000264.1, from coordinate 19,024 downwards.
GTTATCTAAAGGAGTAACGGTGACAGAAGCAATTCCCGCAGCCGGTTTGTCTTGACGAAACTCATTTCCCCCCGATAATCGCAGTTGAGCGGTGATGACATCAACTTGTAAAGTTTCGCCAAAGCTGGTGCTGAAGACTTGCAGGGGTCTTCCATCTTCAGTGTCTAGGATGATTTCAATGCCTTCTGACGTGGGGTTGAGGCGAACGCCCGTCACCTGCGCGATGTTGGAAGCGCACGTCGGCTGAGCGACTAACGCCGACACGATTCCTGCCAGCCCAAGGCTGCTTAATAATAGCTGCGATCTTTTCATTACTCTTGAATCAACAATTGATAGAACTTCGGATATGTGGTTTGCGTTGCTTACACAACACGATTTGTGGCAGCGTTGCTGCTCTTCTGGGCCTCGTGAAACTAACCTGCGGAATATCCGGCCCAGTTTTCGGACACAGTGCGATCGGATTCTCCCGTCGCTAGCAGCCTTTGTCTGGCAGGAAGCGCGATCGGGCGATCGCCTCAGTCTGGTGCCAACCGTGGACGATCGCCCACGGTTGGCACTTTCCTCGGTTAAAGGAAGTAGTCGCTGGATGCTTAATGAGAAAGTGCCTTAATTAGATAACAGAGCACTTGCATCTGTCAAGAGTTAACTAATGAAAACTTATTGCATTTTAAGATAGGGGGTCTTACCCTCTATCTAGTTAGACACCACTTGCCTATTATGGTTGCTGTCAGGGCTAGACAAACGATCGCCTAAAATGCTATGGCAAGAGTTAAAAAGATTGTCATAGAGGAAACGATAGGACTCAAAAAATTATCTCAAGAACTGTTGATAATTAATATCATCTAGCCTACTATGCTTAAAGTCGATAGCCGTAAAGCCCCTGAAGCTGATATCAAAGCTGGCTCGGACTGAAATCGCCCCGGAGCCATTGCCGAATAGCGCGATCGACAAAAAAACCTCAAAACAATCACTAATACCCGGATTGAAGACTCAAACGCGCTGATGGGAGACTCGTAACGCCCGAAAACTGTTCACAAAACGTCTATGTGGAAAGAATTTGGCGGAACTGGTTGGCGTACTGCAAACAAGATTTATAGGTAAAAAAGAATCGATGAGTGACGAAAGCATTAAGGGAAACCAACTCACCGAAAGTTGTACCAATTTAGTAGAACTTCTACAAAACAGAGCGCTACACCAACCAGAGCAGAAATATACATTTCTGTTAGACGGAAAAACTGAAACCGGGAGTTTGACTTATCGAGAGTTAGATGCGATCGCCCGATCGCACGCCGTGCGACTTCAGGCATTGGGCGTCAGCGGCGAACGAGTCTTACTGCTTTTCCCGCCCGGATTGGACTATCTCGCCGCCTTTTTTGGATGCTTGTACGCCAAAGCGATCGCGGTTCCCCTCTATCCGCCGAAGCTGAAGCGGAATTTAGCGAAAATTAGTGCGATCGCCCAAGACGCAGGAGCAACAGTTGCGATCGCTCCCGCGCGACACCTGGAAAATTTAGAGCAGCTATGCGAGCAAGCGCCGGAACTCAAAGCGATGCATGGAGCTCGTCGCTTTTTCTAATACCGGCACTGAAGCGGTGATGGCAGCTCTACGATTAGCTAGAGCGGCAACTAAACGCAATAAAATTGCTTTGTTTTCTGGTTCTTATCACGGTCATTTTGACGGAACTCTCGCAGTTGTAAAAAAGATAAATGGCGATTTACGCACCATTCCCAAAGCGCCAGGAATTCCCGCTAATTTTATTGAAGATGTTTTAGTTTTGGATTACGGAAGCCCTCATGCCCTGGAAATTATCAAAGCTCATCAGCACGAATTAGCGGCGGTTCTCGTGGAGCCGGTGCAAAGCCGCCGTCTCGATTTGCAACCCAAAGAATTTCTCCAGCAACTCCGGCAATTAACAAAAGAATCAGAAATTGCACTGATTTTTGATGAAATGGTCACTGGTTTCCGAATTCATCAAGGTGGCGCGCAGGCGTGGTTTGGCATTGAGGCAGATATTGCAACTTACGGTAAAATTGTCGGCGGTATGCCCATTGGAATTATCGCTGGAAAAGCTGCTTATATGGATAAAATTGACGGCGGTTTGTGGAACTACGGTGATGATTCCTACCCCCAGGTAAAAACAACAATTTTTGCCGGCACTTTTTGCAAGCACCCACTTGCTCTGGCCGCTGCGCGTTGCGTGCTGCGCTATCTTAAAAGTCAAGGCCCAGCCCTTCAGCAGCAGTTGAATCAGCGAACTTCGCAGCTAGTTGAAACCCTGAATGCTTATTTAAAAGAAAATGAAGTTTCTGTCTCGCTTGTAAATTTCGGATCGCAATTTCGCGCTGTGGCCTCGGTTGAGATAGATCCGCTACTTTTTCACTTACTCGAAAAGCGTATTTTCATATGCGAAGGTCGTAGCTGCTTTCTCTCCACCGCTCACACTCATGAAGACACAGAGCGCATTATTCAGGCGGTTAAAGAGAGTATTCAAGAAATGCGCGAAGGAGGCTTTTTCCCGATTCAGCAATAAACTTGGTTTTTGATCTCGCGCATTTTTAACGGAATTAGATTTAACTCACCGCCGAACCTCAATTTTTAGGAAGGGACAACTGGGTGATCATTAGGGACAGAAATTATTGAATATTTCTACTTACCATTGTCTCGGAGGATTCACTTTGATCTACTCAATCGGTGTATGCTGCCCGTTGGGGGGTGCGAAATGTGGGTTTAAATGCCTGTGCGTTGCATCTGCAGTTTCCCTGTCGCTCAAAGATTTATGCCATAAGTCTAAGGACTAATGGCAACTGACTACTGACTAAATCAATCATTAATAAATTCACCTTCACAGATAATCGAGTCTCTGTGCTCCAAATCTTCTTGATTCCAGACCGCGTTTAATGCTGCCGAACTTAAGGAAGTTGACATAGTATTTAATGTTGTGTTGTAGTATTCGACAGCATTATTAAGTTCCACCTGCGGCGCTTCCTTGAAGTAAGAATTAATATCAGGCGTGCACCGCTGGGCTTGGTAGTATAGATAAGCTTCAGCATTAATGCACATTACGTGGTAAAAGTCCTTATTAGCTGCCGGAATATCTCCGAGTTTATACAGCGCTAAACCACGGTTCAGATAAGCTTTAACATAGTTCGGATCGAGTTCCACTGCTTTGTTAAAGTCTTCAATTGCCAACTGCATTTGTTTTAATTTATAGCGAACGCAACCTCTGTTATAATAGGCATAAACATTGTTTGGGTCAATGCCGAGTGCTGTGTTGTAATCGGCCATCGCCTGCGTATTGTCTCCTAATTGGTGGTAACAGAGACCTCGATTTATGTAAGCTTTGATGTATTTAGGATTCAACCGCAGCGTTTCGTTAAAGTTTTCTGTTGCTGCCTCTTTTTCTCCCAAAAGGTAGTAAGCGCGCCCCCGGTTGTAATAGGTTTTATAATTGTTGGAATTGAGAGAGAGAGCTCGATTGTAGTCTTCTATTGCTTCTTCGTAATTTCCTAAATTAGCAAGTACAAGTCCCCGGTTGTTGTAGATAGCGTGGCTGTTAGGCTTATTTGCTAAAGCGCAGTTGAGATCTTCAATGGCTTTTTCGTATTCTCCGAGATGGCGCCAAGCATTGCCTCGATTCAAGTAAGCCTCGAATAAATTAGGATTGATATCTAGGGCTTGGCTGAGGTCTGCGATCGCTTTTTGGTAGTCTTTCATGTAATAGTAAACCAAGCCGCGATTGTTGTAGGCTTTGGCATCGGCGGGATTGACTTGCAGTATCTGATCGAAGTCCTCAAGTGCCACTTCATAGTTTCCTTTCTTGGCGCTGTGCAAACCACGCTTGTAAAATTGTTTGAGGTTCATAGGTCAACTTTCAGGATTGCTTGATGCTGGGGGTTGATTTCTTGGCAGTCAGTTTTGAGTTCGACAGCCGTTAATCTGTTGAAAGAGCATCCACCTGCGGTCAGGGTAACTCTTAAATGATTCCCGGCAATCTACCCTAAACAGGATTTTTGGTTTATTTTAACAGTAGTTAAATCCCGTTGAAAGGCTCTGCACGTCGGCTGGATTTACTTATTAGTGTGTTCGATTGTTTACCCGACGATCGACTGAATCTCAAAAGTCTAGTTTTACGTGGTGCTGTGTGTCTCTTGATGCGGGGGCAATCGGCTCGATCGGCAAATTAAGTTTGAGACAGCTACTTAGTATAAATTATTGCCAGCAGTTCTACCGAGTAAACTCTATATTTTTTTGACAAACTTCGTCTCCGTATTTGCGGCAGTACGTCTCTACAAACTTTTGTTGCCTAATTACCAATTACCGATTGATTTCCTCTTCCACATAAACAGTCAATTTCTCCAAATCTGGAAGTTCGATCAATTCTTGTTCCTTTTCCTTAACGGACACGGGCATCATCACAGGTTGACGGTGCTCTATCCAGCAACTCGCCAGCGGTAAAGTTTGTTCCAAATCTTCCAAAGGCCTCGGAATTACCATCACCGCGTTCAACTCGCCAATTCGCTCAGCTTCGTACATCCCGGCTTCTACGGCTACTGCTACATCTGCAACTGCACCGCGAATAATTGCCGTACACAAACCGGCGCCAATTTTCTCGTAAGCTGCCAAGTGTACGTCTGCGGATTTGAGCATAGCATCGCAAGCACCGACCATTGCCGGAAATCCCCGCGTTTCGAGCAAACCGATCGCCTGATTACTAAGCCGAGAATAATTGCCACTTTCGGAAAGTTGAGTCAGGCGAAAGCCGATCGGCAAAACCACTTCCAAATTAGCCAAAGGTCTAGCAATCACCAACTTAGAAACAAACTGTCCGAACTGTTCTGCTGTCTGAGCTCCGGCTTCCACAGCCAAACGCACGTCCGAAATTCTGCCCCGGACGATCGCCGTACAGTGACCAGAACCAATTTTTTCGTATCCTACTAAAATTACCCCCGCCGACTTCAGCATCATGTCAGCAGTCCCGACAATTGCCGGAAAACTTTTGGTAGATACCAAGCCCAAAGCAGTGTCTTTGAAATATTCCTGGGGCTGCGAGCGATCGGGGTGACTGTTACGATCTGTTTGTCCGTCCATCTTCTATTACCCTTAGAAACTTCCCAAAATAAAAATTTGTTGATAGTTTATAGTTTCTCAGATGAGAAGACAGACTGCACGAGCTACAAGACACAGATTGCTGCGGCAAGGCCTTACAAATTGCTGAGCTACCAATAATATGAGATTACCTATTTATATTTGATCTTTCTGCCTTCAGCATAGCTGCCTTTTGGCGAAATGACGGCTACCCGGAACCGCCCGATAGAGTTTGGCCGTTTTCCTCCGATCGATTAAAAGCTTGCCGGTGCGGAAACAGCGTCCCCAACAGCCGATTGATGTGAGCTTGACCGTACAGAATAGTTGGCGTTTCCCCTGGTTGGGGAGGCTCTGCGGCGGTGGATTCCGGCGGGTCTGGGGCAGTCTCCGGCGCAGTTTGAGGCGGTGTTTGGGCGGGTTGTGGCGGCTCGATCGGCTCGATCGACCGATCGACTGGTGGCGTAGTGGCTTCGGGGGTTTCTGGTGATGTTGGCGCTGCTGTTGGCGCTGTTGCGGTTGCTTCTTCTGCGGCGGCTTGGCGGCTGGTATCTCCGATTAGAGAACCTGCTGGCATAATTTGCATTTTTTCGATACAAGGATTGATTAGGGTCGTCCCGGCGCCAATACAGGCATTTTCCCCGATCGTTCCCGCACCTACCACCAGCACCCCTGCACCCAGAATAACGCCCGCCGCGATTTCCAGAGTACCTTCACGGGCGTGAAGGATAACTCCCATACCGATACAGGCACCGGCGGCGATCAAGATCCGGCTACCCGGATCTGCTTGCAGGATTACTCCAGGGGCGATCGCCGCACCCTCATTCACAACTACATCGCCACTCATCAAAATCTGAGAGTTGCTACTTAATTGCAGTGGCGATAAATACATTCAACTTCACCATGAAAGGAGCTATTTTTTTTAGATCAAAGGACTTTAAATTATGGGGTTTTTCGACTAATAATTTTAACCACGTCAATCTAAGAAACGATAATTTACTAATACTGAGAAGATTGATGCTTTAACGTTTTCTAGAAAGTTTCAGAAGATTCTAGATTTTGACCAACCCTTCTCAATCGAGCTTTTTAACTATCTCAAATCCAAATTCAATCCGCTTGGATTTCTCCCGTGGGCACCTGTGCGAGGGCTTAACGGGAGAAACAAGCTAATTACCAGGCAGATTAAGGTCGTTGGATAATTTCTTCGAGTACCCGGCGCTTCGCCTTGGAGTCGATGCCAAGCAAACGGACGTAATCGCCACTGTGTTCTGTCATACAGCTTTCGAGAGCCGAAATTACTTCCGATTCGCGGTTGGAGGCGATCGGCGCGCAACTGCTCCAAGAACCGGTGCGGAAACGGCGCGGGTCGGCGTGTTCGGTGCCAATTTTGTAGCCTTGGGAGAGCAGGTTGCGGATTTGGTCGATCGTCTTGCCGGTCAAGATGCCGCTGCTGGGAACCGCACCTGTGTAAGCTTCTTTAATTTTCCCTGCTTTGAATCCCGATGTTGCAGCCGTCTGAGCCGATCGAGCAACCGGGCCGTCTGGACGCTGAATAATTTCTTCAACCACGCGGCGCTTAGCTTTCGGGTCAATGCCGATGAAGCGCACGTATTCGCCTGGGTACTGGTTCATCACAGCTTCCAAAGCGGCGATCGCCTCAGATTCATTTCTCGTTTGCACCGAAGCCCCGCTTTGCCAGGAACTGGTACGGAAGCGGCGCGCGTCGGCGTGTTCCGTCCCCACTTTGTAACCTTGACTGAGCAAGCTGCGAACCTGAGCCACTGTTTCCGCACTCAATTTGCCGCTGCTGGACGCAGAACCGGTATTTTGGGGAGCAGCTTGTGCAACTTTACCGTTAGATGGGTGAGTTTTGGCGCCGTTAGAGCCGTTAGAGCCGTTAGAGCCGTTGTCTCCCGGTCTTTGGACGATTTCTTCTAGTACGCGGCGCTTGGCTTTGGTGTCAATCCCGATCAAGCGAACGTATTCTCCTTGATGGTCAGCCATGCAAGCTGACAAAGCCGCGACTACTTCAGATTCGCGGGTTGAGGAAATTGGGCCGCAAGTGCGCCAAGAACCGGTACGAAAGCGGCGCACGTCGGCGTGTTCAGCTCCTACGCTGTATCCTTGGGCTAGCAAATTGCGGATGCTATCGGCTAGAGAAGAGCTCAATTGGCTGGTGGAATGGGTAGAATAAGTAATTGGAGGCATATTAGAGTTTTTAGCTTGCTCGTTGCGAATTGGTGCTAGACAGGCGATGTTGTCAGCGCAGCGATAACCCGTTCTTAGAGCGTCATTGATGCCGATGACGTGGGTCGCAAATTTAACATCTGAATCAAGAACATCTGGCAGGCGATCGGCTTGCTGCTGATTAGTGATGATGGCTCCCGAAGGTATATATTTACCGGGGGGAATCTCCACATCTTGAATTAATACGTGCATCATGACAATGCAGCCCTTTCCTACTCTGGCATTGAACACCGTAGAGCGAAAGCCGATAAAGCAATCCTCGCCCACGTAGGCAGGGCCGTGAATTAAACTCATGTGGGTGAGGGAAGTATTTTTCCCCACCCATACGGAATAGGATTTGTCATCGTCTCCTGTGACTCGGCCTTGTTCTAGGCCGTGAATCACTACTCCGTCTTGAATGTTGCTGCCTTGTCCGATATAAAAAGGAGTACCTTCATCGGCGCGGATAGATGTCCCGGGGGCAATCATCACATTTGAACCGATATGTACATCCCCAATAATGTTAGAAAAGGAATGTACGTAGGCGGTGTCGTGAATTTTCGGCTCAGCCAAGTTTTTCGACCAAGGCGTCGGGGGAGCCGCAACGTTGCGGACTGCCATAAATTAAGTTCTCCTAAGCTGAAAATTTTTTTTGTTAGTTGTTAGTTGTTAGTTGTTAGTTGTTAGTTGTTAGTTGTTAGTTGTTAGTTGTTCACTGTTCACTGTCAACTGTTAGCTGTTAGCTGTTCACTGTTCACTGTCAACTGTCAACTGTTAGCTGTTAGCTGTTAGCTGTTCACTGTTCACTGTCAACTGTCAACTGTCAACTGTCAACTGTCAACTGTCAACTGTCAACTAGCGTTACGGGTCGTCTTTTTTACTGTAAATGAGGCGATTTTCTACATTGACAGTATCTATAATGCCTACTACTAGAGCATCGATCGGACGATTTTCGCTGCCTGGGGCGATCCTGGCTGCGCTGCCGCGGGTCACTAAAACCCATTCATCGATACCAGCGCCCACACAGTCAGCGGCTACCTCATAGCCGGGAACTGGCGAACCTTCTTGATCGATGAATTGCAGCAGTAGAAATTTCGATCCTCTCAGCGTCGGCTCTTTTTGGGTACTGACAACTGTGCCGAGAACTTTGGCCATTTGCATTTTAGGTAATAGGTAATAGGTAATTGGTAATTGTCATTTTTACAGGGTCACTTGTTTTTTTTTATTAGCTCTGTCCGATTTCCGGTGTCCGCCTTTTAGAGCTTCGTCTAGTAACTAATGACTCATGACTCATGACTCATGACTAATAACCAATATCCCATGCCCACCTCAATTAAAAATTAAAAATGCTAAATCAAAAACAGCGCGATTTTTAATTTTTAATTACCAAACGCCCCTAACAGCCGTGAAGCGAAGCTATCCCGTAGGGAATCGCCTATCTTATGATCTGTTGAGGGGGCGAATGCCGCTCACGCCTTCACGGAACTGTTCTACAGCTTCGGTGTAGCGAATCGGCAACACGTACTCTAAGTTTTCGTGAGGGCGGGCGATAATGTGGGTGGACATCACTTGTCCGCCGTTAACGCGCTTCACTGACTCTACTCCGGCTGCGACAGAAGCTTGCACTTCCGAGACATCTCCTCTTACAATGACCGTAACGCGAGCGCTACCGATTTTTTCGTAGCCTACCAAGGTGACGCGGGCTGCTTTGACCATCGCGTCAGCGGCTTCTACCACTGCGGGGAAGCCTAGGGTTTCGATCATGCCAACTGCAATTGCCATTGGTTTTACTCCTGATTGAATATTTGGGGAACTAAACAGTTAATTTTTGACGATCGCACAAATTTTCGTTTAAGGAAATTTTTGTGCGCTAAGAACTTAGTAGCCTCGGAACTGTTCTACTGCTTCTGTGTAACGAATGGGCAGAACGTATTCTAGGTTTTCGTGGGGGCGAGCGATGATGTGGGTAGAGACTACTTCTCCGCCGTTCACCCGCTTGACGGATTCCACTCCGGCTGCGACTGAGGCTTGGACTTCCGACACGTTGCCGCGCACAATTACGGTGACGCGGGCGCTGCCGATTTTTTCATAACCCACAAGGGTAACGCGAGCAGCTTTGACCATCGCGTCGGCAGCTTCCACAACGGCGGGAAAACCTTTTGTCTCAATCATTCCCACGGCTATTGACATTTTTGAATCTCCAATTTAAGCATGAGCGGAATTGCCGTTACAAATCTTTGATAAATCTAAAAATTTGGACGGGGAAGGCCACATTATTTAGGAATGCAGTGTAAAGCTTCCTATCCTTATAGAATAGGGGAAGTTGTCCACCTTGACAATATAATCTAACATCATAATGTTTAATAACTAAAATTAAAAATTTTTATGTTACTTCAAATAATTTAATATTTATTTAATAATCTTAATATATAGAGGAGTAGATGCGGGCGGCCAGCTTGCAGTCAAGTGAGTATAAATACCTGTAAAGTAGAGTTCGGTAAGTGAAGGCGAGACCGATCGGTGTCGATGAAATTGGGGATTTCCCATGAGGGATCACCAATAAATAGGCAAAAAAGACAGTCTTGGCCAATCGGCGGGCGTTTTTTTCTGTGAGTGCTGATTCTGAGAAGCTTGTAATTTTGTAGGGAGAAAATTCTCAGTTTTGATGCTTTCATGTATAGTGAATTTTAGGTGCAAATTATTTTGCCAGAACTATTAAGATCTGGTTTAATCAAATTTTTACGGTGTGGCGCGATCGCCCGAAACTGCTTTTGTATAAAGCCAGCCAGTAATTTGAAGTTTCAGGGATAAATTAAATGACGGAATTTCTCCTCCAAGCCTGTTGGTGGGTGCCTTTATATGGCTTAATAGGCGCAATTTTAACTTTGCCTTGGTCTACGGGAACCGTTCGTAGAACAGGGCCCAGACCAGCGGCTTACTTCAATTTGCTGATGACTGTGTTGGCTTTCATCCACGGGTCAGTTATTTTTGCAGCAACGTGGGATCGACCGCCCCAACAGTTGCTCGTACACTGGGTGCAAGCAGCAGATTTAAATTTGTCCTTTGCCATAGAAATCTCCACCATCAGCGTCGGAGCAATGGAGTTAGTTACATTCCTGAGTTTGCTAGCACAAATTTACGCGATCGGCTACATGGAAAAAGACTGGGCGCTAGCTCGATTTTTTGGGCTGCTCGGTTTTTTTGAAGGAGCAATTAGTGGCATTGCCATTAGCGACTCGCTGCTGCTAACTTACGGTTTGTTGGAATTGCTGACGCTTTCTACTTATTTGCTAGTCGGGTTTTGGTACGCTCAACCGCTGGTAGTAACGGCGGCTAGAGATGCGTTTTTAACAAAGCGTGTAGGAGACGTACCGCTGCTGATGGGAGTAGTGACGCTTTCTACTTTAGCAGGAAGTTTGAATTTTTCCGATTTAGAAACATGGGCGAAAACTGCAACTTTGTCTCCTCTAGTTGCGACTCTTTTAGGCTTAGCTTTAATCGCGGCACCTACAGCTAAGTGCGCTCAATTTCCGTTCCATTTGTGGCTGGATGAGGCGATGGAAGGGCCCAACCCGGCTTCGATTATGCGGAATACGGTTGTTGTGGGCGCTGGGGCTTATGTTTTGATTAAACTTCAGCCTGTTTTAGCGCTGTCGCCGGTGATTGGTGTGGTGCTGGTGGTTTTGGGTGCGGTGACGGCTGTTGGCGCTTCCTTGGTGGCGATCGCCCAAATTGACATCAAAAGAGCACTATCGCATTCTACCAGCGCTTCTTTGGGTTTGGTGTTTATCGCCGTGGGGCTAAATCAAGTTGACATTGCTTTGCTGTTGCTGTTCGCCCACTCGATCGCCAAGGGCCTATTATTCATGAGCGTAGGGTCAATTATTACCACAACTAACACTCAAAATTTAACAGAAATGGGTGGGTTGTGGTCGAAGATGCCTGCCACGACTACGGCTTATTTAGTAGGCGCTGCGGGGATGGTAGCGCTATTACCGATGGGCAACTTTTGGGTAATGCGGCGCTGGCTCAACGGTTTTTGGACAGTGCCTTTGTGGCTAGTAGTTGTGCTGCTGTTAGTTAACGGTTTGACAGCCCTAAATTTAACTCGCGTATTCGGTTTAGTGTTTGCCGGAAAACCGCAGCCGAAAACTCGCAGAACTCCAGAAGTCGGTTGGACTATGGCATTACCGATGGTAATTTTGACGGTGATTGGGCTGTTAGTGCCTTGGATTTTGCAACGGTGGCAACTGTTAATTAGTTGGACTGGGCCTTGGGCGAAAACCTGGGATTTTGATACTTTAAATTTGCTGTTGAAGACTCTAAATGTTCCGCTTTTAATGCTATCTGGCTTGATTGGCGTTGGGATTGGGGTGGCGATTTATTGGTACGGGGTTTTACCTAGACCGGTACGGCTGCCGCTGCCGGCGGTGCAGGATTTGTTGGCTTACGACTTTTATATCGATCGAGTTTACCGCTTGACTGTGGTTTGGGCCGTGGCTTCTATTGCTCAAATCAGCGCTTGGACTGACAAGTACATCGTAGACGGGGCGGTGAATTTGTTCGGTTTTGTCACAATTTTCAGCGGCGAAGGGTTGAAGTACAGCGGCACCGGTCAATCGCAGTTTTATGTGTTGACTGTTGTGACTGGGGTTGGTGTGTTGCTGGGGTTGATTATTTGGCTTTTTTGAACCGCAGATGAAAGGCGGATGTAGGCGAAGCCTTCCCGAAGGGTACGCAGATGAATTTATTTGAGGTTTGTCTGCTGTTTCTTTAATTTTATTCAAACTCAACTGGCCACAATTCCACAACCGGAACTTCCCAACCTGGTAAGAGTTCGGGTATTGAAATCATGTCGCCGTCTCTCAATACAACTGGCTCGGATGTCGGACTGTAAATTGTTACTGTGTGTTTGTCTGGATCGATTAAAATTCCTACTTTCGCTCCGTTTTCGATAAATGATATGATTTTGTCTCGGAGTGGTTTTAGGCGATCGGACTGAGACTTGATTTCTACAACTAAATCTGGAACCATTTCGGCAAAATACCGTTTGCTTTGTTTGAGACGTGCCGCTAACACAAAAGAAACATCCGGTGCTCTCAAGTCTAAATTGGGAAGAATAAACCCACCGCTGGAATCGAAAACTCGTCCGAGTTTCCGGGGCTTGACCCAATTTAGTAAAAGTCTGCCAAATTCGAGTCCAATTTCACTCGATACAATGTCTGATGGGCCCATAACGATTATCTTCCCGTCTACCAGTTCTAGTTGGTAGTCTAGATGTGCTTCCGAGAGTATAGCTTGCAGTTGTTCCAAGTGGGCAACTGTCAGGCGGGTGGAAGGAGAACTCGATTTAATTTGCAAATCTTGCCGATCGGTAATAATTGAGGTCATAGGAGGATTCCAAAGACATTTGCATCTATGTTAACAAGAAAATGGACCGATCGCTTTTTTATTCAGTTCCTTTGCGTTAATGTTAAATATAGTTCTCAAAGCTGCGTAACAAGGGAAGTTTTAATTGATGCTCAGTGCTTTAATCTGGATACCAATGTTGGCGGCCGCTCTGATTGGGTTCTGGCCCAGTGCGGTGAGTTCTAAAGTAGTTCGGAATGCCTCTCTCGTCATGGCGGGCGTGACTTTTATTGTCTCGGTGATTTTAGCTGCTCAGTTTGATGTTGGTACGAGTCAGTTGCAGTTTTCCGAATTTATTCCTTGGATAGATGCTTTGGGATTGAATTACAATCTCGGCGTTGATGGTTTGTCTCTACCTTTGGTGATTTTAAATACTCTACTGACAGGGGTCGCTATTTACGCTACGGATGAGTCTATCCGCAGACCTCGACTTTATTATTCTTTGATGCTGTTAATTACTGGCGGGGTGACGGGGGCTTTTTTATCTCAAAATTTGCTGCTATTTTTCCTGTTTTTTGAGGTAGAATTGATTCCGCTTTACTTGTTAATTGCGATTTGGGGTGGCGAACGCCGGGGTTATGCTGCTACTAAGTTTTTAATCTATACTGCATTTTCAGCGATTGTTTTACTGGCTGCTTTCTTGGGAGTGGTTTGGCTCAGTGGTGCTTCTAGTTTCGATATGGTTGGTGCAGCGGGTGCATCGCATTTGCAAGGAGGCTCGCCATTGCCTTTGGTAAGGCAAATTGTTTTGTTGGCTGGGGTTTTGCTGGCTTTTGGTATTAAGATTCCTTTAGTGCCTTTTCATACTTGGCTGCCGGATGCTCACGTAGAAGCTTCGACTCCGGTTTCGGTGCTGCTGGCGGGGGTGCTGTTGAAGCTTGGGACTTATGGGATGCTGCGCTTTGGTTTAGGTTTGTTTCCCGATGCGTGGGCGGTGGCGGCACCTTGGTTGGCGAGTTGGGCGGTGGTGAGTGTGCTTTACGGGGCTAGTTGCGCGATCGCCCAAAAAGATATGAAAAAAATTGTAGCTTACAGTTCGATCGCTCACATGGGCTACATTTTGTTAGCTAGCGCCGCAGCTACTCCAATTAGTACGATCGGAACTGTTTTGCAAATGGTTAGCCACGGTTTAATTTCGGCGCTACTATTCTTAACCGTCGGTATTGTTTACAAAAAATCCGGCAGTCGCAACATCGACGTGCTCAAAGGTTTGTTCAATCCCGATCGCGGTTTACCGATGATTGGCAGTTTAATGATCCTCGGCGTGATGGCGAGTGCCGGCATTCCGGGGTTGTCGGGATTTATTGCTGAATTTTTGATATTTCGGGGCAGTTTACCAGTGTTTCCCGTGCAAACTTTGCTCTGCATGATCGGCACTGGTTTGACTTCAGTTTACTTTTTAATTATGGTCAACCGCGCCTTTTTCGGCCGCCTTTCCGATTTGGTGGTAAATTTGCCGCAAGTCCGCTGGCGCGATCGCATCCCTTCGCTGATTTTAGCAGTAATTATCGCCATCATGGGAGTGCAACCTGGTGTTTTAGTGGCTTTGAGTGAGAAAACTGCGATCGGCTTAGTATCGGCTGTGCCCGCGCAAGTTCAACAAGTTGCTCACAACTTGGAGTGAAATATTCCATAGGTTCGTAGTGAGGACTTCAGTCCTCTTCAAATTCTGAGGACTGAAGTCCTCACTACAAACCTTTCTCTTGATTCTGAATTTATCGGTAATAAAACAGTTATTCAATGAAGGTTGAAATCAAATGACAACTACCGTATTAAAACCATCTGCCCATCCTCTATCCGCCTACATTGACATCTTAGAATCAGGCAAAGCTTTGCTTCCAGAATCTGCAGACAATGTAGTAGAAGTAGTCGGAATTCTCAAAAGTTACGCTATAGTTCTCGATGCCTATTCCCGCAATCTTAACTACATCGCTGAAGAACAATTTTTAGTGATTTTCCCGTTTTTTAAATATTTCAACGGAGAAGTAACTCGGCCCAAATTAATCCGCTATTTGTGGCACGATCGCATTAATTTTGAGTATGCTGAGTATTGCATGAGAACCATGCTTTGGCACGGCGGTGGTGGTTTGGACAGTTATTTGGATTCCCCGGAATTTAGCAGTTTGGCCGAAAAGGCGATCGCAGCTAAGTTAAAAGGCAACTTTTTGATGCAGGGACTCCACAAAATATTTCCTGATTTTTTGCCCGAACAAGTGCGGATGTTGGCTTACTACACTGGTTTGGGGCAGTTTTGGCGGGTAATGAGCGATTTGTTTATCGATTTGTCCGATCGCTACGAAGCCGGGGAAATTAAGTCGATCGCAGATATAGTAGATTTCATCTTAGCAGGTTTGGTGAGCGCCGCCAGTCTACCAATCACCTACAGCGTCAAGATTCACGGTCAAGTCTACGATATCATTCCAGCCTCGGCCGGCTTGACATTTTTAGCAGATGTAGCAGTGCCTTATGTAGAGGCAATTTTCTTTCGTGGAACAGCATTTTTTGGAGTAGTTTCCTACAACGCCCAAGCACACCAAATCCCCGAAAACCAGGGAGAATTCAACTACGGGGCTTTATTTGCTGACCCTTTGCCGATCGGAGGTGCAGGGATTCCTCCAACTCAATTGATGCAAGATATGCGGCATTATTTGCCGGAGTATTTGCACGAAATTTACCGCAATAACTGTCGCGGCGAAGATGATGTGCGGGTGCAAATTTGCCAGAGTTTTCAAAAGTCGATGTTTTGCGTGACGACAGCGACTATTTTGGGACTTGCACCTCATCCCATGAATACCTCCGATCCAGAGGAAAAAAAGGCTAATCGAGCTTATTTAGAAGGTTGGATGGATCGATTTGGCACTTCTCGCTTGGATTGGGCAAATCAGCCAACTAACCGGGCCTGTCAGTTGTTCCCAGAACGGTAGAAGGGCGACTGGTTTTTAGGGCGCAATGTCTCTCGGAGTTGCAACAATATTACCTGCTTTGGCAATTGCTTTCTTTTGGAGGGCGAAAGCTCATCCTGGCGATCGAAATGATATCACGTCTCGTCAAATAGCCGTTATAAGGCAAGTAGTGAAAACTTCAGTCCTCAAACTTTTATGAGGACTGAAGTCCTCACTACCAAACAATTTTATGGTAGTCATTTTAGCGGACATAATATGACCTGATCAACTGTTTGTTTTCGGCTCATTGTGATTGCTTTCATAAGAGATATATCCGCTAACGCTTAGACTGGTAATGACAGGATAAAGCACTTCTTATTTCCGAACTATCTAGATTCGGACTAGAAGACTCAGGCCGTGAGAGTCCGTGCCACAAGTTCCCAGCAAACCATAAGTTTCTGCTAAATCTTTGACTAAAGCAGTTTGTATGGGACTGGGTTTCCAAGGATTGGGATTACCGTAAGCATAGTAAATTTCTACACCGTCAATGCCGAAACTGGCTGCTTCTGGGATTAGTTTATCTGCCGTCAATCGATACCGGCAAGGATGTGCGAGAACTGCTAAACCTCCTGCTTCATGAATAGCTTCAATTACCCTGGCTGCTGAATAACAATAAGTGCCTTCAGTGCTTTTACCTCGTAGGTATGGTTTGAGACTGGGATGTTGCGGATTGAAGGCGTAAGCGAGAATGTGTACGTCATTGTTGAGCAATTCGGCATTAATTTCAGCGCCTGTCCAGAGACTAGGTGCTTCGCTATTTTTGTCGGGATGGTTTAATTTCCAATTATCCAGCCAAATTTGAGCTTTAACGTAGCCTTCGGTGCTGTGGTGGTCGGTGATAGCTAAGCCTTTAAGACCTCCGGCTATGGCTTGTTCCATCAATTTCTCTGGCTGCAATCGCCCGTCGGAGTAGACTGTGTGCATATGAAAATTATAGGAACCCGGACAGCTATCGGCATCAATTGTCTGAAAGACTTGTTTGAGTGCTGAGATATTCTGGGCTTCTGGTTTGAGACTAGAAGCGGGGGAGGCAGCGAAATTGACAGCCATAAGCGTTATTATAGAAAAAACTAACCTTGTTTAATATATCTAATAAATTGAGATGTTGCACCTGTGACAATAGTCGGCTGTAGGATTGAAACATCTGGCGGACTATTGGTTTCGGCACAAGATATCAATTCACTCGCACATCTTGCACAATTCTCTATCCAGGATTTTATCGTCGGGCGGGGGCGGGTTTATGAGATTATTGATTTTAGGCAATTATATTTGGTAAAACTCGTCCCGGACGGTTTGTTGACAAGGCCACAAGATATCAATTACTCCCACATATTGCATCATTCTTAACAACGCTTTCCGGCCTGTTCCACAAAGAGTAATTTTTCTTGTGGGGAGTAGGGGTTGGGCATCCTGCCCGCCCTTGAAAGGTTTGTTGACAATGCCACAAGATATCAATTCAATCGCACTTTAAACCTGCGGCTGCGGCGGTGGGAAATTCGATCGGCACAAACGTAAGACCAAATTTTTCTGTAGCACACGGCACAATGTGCGCCACTCGTTTAGGGGGTTTTTTCCGATTTCCAGTTGTCGAGTCAAACTCAATTATACCCGTGGCTCCGTCAGCTTTAAAATCAGGAGAGGCTAAGGTTTTTTGCATTCCTTCGCGGCTGGGTTCTGGCTGCAATTCGAGGGCTTTTATCAGCGTCTTGGCTGCATCGTAGGTTAAAGCCGATCGAGTATTGACCGGGCCTCCCCACAATTTTTCGGCGTTGACCGGAAACTTTTTGTCAAAACTGATTGTCGGATGCCAAAACACGGATATGGCGAGTTTTTCAACAGACTTTAGTTGTTTTGCTGCTTCTAAAGTTCGCGGTTCGTACAGCGTCCACGGCCCGACAATCCAATTGCGATCGCCGTTAGCTTTAATCATTTCTAGCGCATTTTCTACAGCCTTAGTAACTTGACCGTCGGGAATGACAGCTATGGCTGTTTTCCCCGATTTCTCGACTTCTTTGATTGCTGCTTTAGCGTTAAAATCATTTTTGGATAAGTCGTAATTACTGAGTCTAAAAGTCGAGCCTCCTTGGGATTCAAATTGCTTTTTAAATTCTTCCCACAAAGAAGCGCTAAACGGACTGTTGGGATTATAAAAAACAGCAACTTTTTTCTGACCGACTGAGAGCAGTTGATTTACTAAACCTTCAGCTTCTATGCTGGTTGTCGGAGCCGTCCGAAAAAAGAATTTTCGAGGTTTGCGTGTTAGTTCTTCTGTTGTACTTCCTGGAGAAATAGCGACCAGTTTATTTTGATTGTAAATATCTACTGTTTCGACTGTCATGTCGCTGGTGTAGTGTCCGATTACTGCTAGAATATCTGGCTGAGTGACTAGGTAATTTGCCCTTTGCTTTGCGTAGGATATGATATTGCCGTCATCAGCAATGATGACTTTGAGACCTTTTCCTTTAATAGCTTTTGGTTCGAGAAATCCTTGACCAGGAAAATTTTTATTGCTGTCATTTGCAGCGAGGAGACCTAAATTAACTTCGGTTTGAGCTTGAGCCAGGCCGCGCAGCAGTTCTTCGGCTAAATTGGCGTTGAGAATGCTACCGTCATCCTTTCTGCGGATGGGAACCACAATTGCGATCGTGTAATATTCTGCATTTATTGCCTTTAGCAGAGCGTTGTTGATGTAAATTAAAGTTTCGGGGTCTCTGCGGTCTTCTCGCCAGGACTGTGTGAGCAATTTTAAAGTTTCGGGATAATTTGAGTCGGCAAACTCATTGATTCCCCTTTGTTTTGACCACAGGGCGGAGGTTTGCACTAAGAGTTTTTCGCCGGAACTTACACCATCTGCGGAGGCTGTAGGCAGCGTTTGTCCCGGCAAAATTCTGGGGATTAGCGGCAAAATTCTGGGGATTAAAAGTACGATCGCCCCAAAAGCCGCAATTCCCGCAACGCCGAACAGCAGCCAGCGCCAACGCCAGCGCAACTTCCGCGAAGTTTTGGGTAACTCGGGCCCTGCGACGATCGACAAATCCAAGTCTTGCAAAACTTCATCAACCGATTGGTAGCGCTGCTGAAAGTGGAAGTGCACCATTGTGTTTAAAATATTTGTTAGACCATCGCTAACCGGTTCCGATGTTAAATAATCCCAGATAATTTCGCAATTTTCGGGGTCTTGCGGCAGATTTCTGGGATGCCGTCCGGTGAGGGCTTGAATCGCGATGATTCCTACTGCATAAATATCATTGTAGGGTCGTGGGGCCGACCGCGTATCGTATTGTTCGGCAGGCATATAACCGCGAGTACCGATCGCCTGCGATCTCAATATTTCACCTGTACTGTTAGAGGTGAAAGTGCTGAT